>JBHOQZ010000837.1:0-21319 GCA_042408635.1 Chloroflexota bacterium | reverse complement strand
GCCGGCAGCGGCACCCGCGCGGCCGGCGGGGGAAACGGCGCCTCCTGCAGCGGCCGCCCGCTCGGGTCGGCCTCGGCGATCGCCCGGGCGCGGGCGGTCACGTCGTGCGGCAGCCCCTGCTCGACCGCGATCACCGTGTCGGCCACGTCGAAGAAGGCGCCCGAGCCGCCCACGACCATCACAGTCGAGACGCCGCGGTCGCGCCAGAGCGGGCGGATGCGGTCGAGGAGCGGGGTGATCGGCTCGTGCTCGGCCGCGATCAGCCGCTCCATGCGCCGGTCGCGCAGGAGGAGGTTGCTGGCCGAGGTATCCTCGTCGATCAGCAGGAGCGTGGCGCCCGCCTCGATCGCCTCGATCACGTTGGCCGCCTGCGAGGTCGAGCCGGAGGCGTTGGGCGTCGAGAAGTCGCGCGTCGATCGGCCGAACGGCAGGTCGCGGATGAACGGCGAGATGTCGACCCCGGCGACCGAGCGGCCGTCCTCGGCGCGGATCTTCGCGGCCAGGGGGGTGGTGACGACGAACTCGCGCCCGTCGCCCGGGATATGGTTGTACACGCCGCGCTCGAGCGCGTGCAGCAGCGTCGACTTCCCGTGGAAGCCGCCGCCGACGATGAGCGTGACCCCGGGCGGGATCCCCAGGCCGGTGATCCGCCCGGCGTGGGGCAGGTCGAAGGCGACGCGCAGCGACTCCGGCGCGCGAAACGGCACCGCGCCCTCGCGCAGCGGTCGGTCGCTCACGCCGCTCGCGCGCGGCAAGACGGCGCCGTCGGCCACGAACGCGACGAGCCCGTGGCCCGCCAGCTCGCCCCGCAGCCAGTCGGCGTCCTCGTTGACGCGCCACCAGCGTTCTAGCCGGGCGCTGTCGAGCGCGGCGCCGTGGAGCGACGCCGCGGCGATGCGCGGCAGCGTCTCGGTGAGGAGCGCGGCGGCCTCGCGGCCGAGCACGCGCCGGCCCGCCGCCGGCAGGCCGACGACGAACCGCGCCTCGACCGCCTCCGCGTCCAGCACCACCGAGGTGCGCTCGAGGATCTCCTGGCCGGGGGTGTCGATCTCGATGAGGCCGCTGCCGCCGCTGCCGGTGCGGCCGTGGCGGGCGCTCTCCGCCCTTGCGGCAGCGGCAAACGCGCGCGTGAGGAAGTCGCACAGCGCGACGGCCCGGCTCGGCGTCGCCCTGGCCTCCGCCGGCAGGCGCGCGACGCCGTGGGGCACGCGCAGCCGCAAGCGGGAGGGCGCGGCGAAGGGATCGCCTTGGACGTGGTCGACGCAGAGCGTGCCGCCGGGATAGCGGTACTGCCCGCGGATCGCCTTGTACGCCGGGTAGCCGGCACCGTCCATGCGGATCAGCGTCGCGCGCAGCTCATCGAGCGTCGCCACACCCACCTCCCGCCCCCCTAGTCGCTTTCGGCCCGCCAGGGCGCGCGCCAGTGCTCTGCGTGATTATGGGCGAGAAAGCCGACCTCCCTCAACGCCCCCACCACCCGAGCGTACGTCAAGCGTGCCGTCTCCTCGCCTGGGGTGAGTGATCGGGAGGCCACCGCCTGCCGACCCGGCCGCGTCCGGGCGACCTATTCGACGATGACCACGCCGGACATGGAGGGGTGCAAACCGCAGAGGTAGGGATAGGTTCCGGGTGTGGTAAAGGGGTGTTCAACCGAATCGCCGGTGTGCATGATCTCCGAGTTGAAGGACTGGTCCTTCAGCCAGATGTTGTGGTCGATCCGGCCGCGGTTAATCCAGCGGACGGTATCGCCGGCGGCGATGGTGACGGTCGGGGGGTCGAAGCCCCAGGTCGTGTAATCCGCCTCAGTGTCAACGACGCTGACCTCCCACGTCTGCGCCGCAGCCGGGACGGGGGCCGCGTGGGTGAGAGTGGTGGCATCTGAGCCGAGGGGCAGAGCCGAGGCGATCAGGAGCGCGCTCGCCACCAGCGCGAACCCATGGAGCTGCGTCGGTCGGTACATCGACTGCCTCCCAAATCTTCCGCTGAAGCCGATCTCGCGGAGCGTGGCCAGCGCTCGAAGAGTAGTAATTCCAATTACTACGATATTGCTGGCGGGCGGGATTGTCAAGGGGCAGCGGCAGTGGGTAGATCAGGCGCTACCTTTCTTGTCCGTCATCGCGTACCATTCCTCGCGGTAGAGAATCGGGGCTGCCGAGCACAGGGAATTGGGGTAGCGGAGATGGTCGAGAGGGGAGTAAGCAAGACGGAGGCGCGTGGCAGGATCGCCGGATTGCTTCGGCAGGTGAAGCAGCTCCTCGCTCAGCCAACGCCGCTCAAGCTGAGCGAGGCCGACACCCGGGCCAACTTCATCGATCCATTGCTCGTGGCACTCGGTTGGTCGGGCCTCGAACGGGTGCGGCGTGAATACCACGTCCAAACCGCCGGTCAGTTCATCGACTATGTCTGTTACCACAACGGCAAGCCGCTGCTCGCGGTCGAGGCGAAAGCGCTCCCCAACAGCCTGACTGAAAAGGACGCGGCGCAGTTGGTCGTGTATTGCGCCATCGAGGGGATCGAGTGGGCGGCCCTCACGAATGCACGTGAGCTACAGCTCTTCAATGCATTCCTCAAGCCGGACCTGAGCGCCAAACGCCTGCTGCGCCTCGACCTGCTCGCCTTCAACGGTGATGAGGAGTTCGACGCGCTTTTCGAGCAGGTGTGGCTGCTTTCTCACGACAGCATGACCACTCCAACTGGAGCACGTACCTGGCTTCACCAACGTCGCATGGACAGGGAGCTGCGCAATCTCCTGCTCGATCCAACCTCGACAGCCGTGCATGCGATTCGCAAGGCGTTGGCGAAGGCAGAGGTGAGAGTGTCCTCTCAGGACATCGCTCAGTGGTTTCGCACGCACCTCACGTCGCCCATCACCGTCGTTCCCACGCCAGTCCAACCCGTCGTTCAACTTGCTACGGCACCGCGGCGAAGCAGCCCATCTAACGCGCCGGCGAGCCAGCCCGACGAGACCGAAGCGGCAGAGAGGACTCCCGCCGGTCACGACGTTCGCTTGGCCGACCTGGTGCAGGAGGGGTTGATCAAGCCGGGAAGTAGTATCACGCTCACCGCGCGCGGCCAGGACTTTACGCAGGCGACGGTTGATGAGCAGGGGCGAATCGTGTGGCAAGGAAAGGTGTATCGCGCGCTCTCCGACCGCGACTTCAGTCGACTCGTTGGTTGGAACTCGGTGAACGGCTGGAAGGTGTGGTGCCTGGAGACGCCAAACGGCCGGGTCCCATTGGCGGAACTGCGCAACCAACTGCTGAGCCGGCAGGAGGCGCAAGCGGGCTGAGCGCCTCGCCTGCCGGCAGCCGGGGTGATTGTCGCGCCATCGATTACTCGCGCGTGCGTAGGAAGCTCTGGTAGCAGCGGCGGGCGATCCCGCCGGCCTCGGCGGCCGCCAGGTAGCGGTCGAGCAGGTTCCACTTCGGCGCCGGCTGCGCCACCGCGATCAGTGCCACGACCTGGTCGACGTTGGCGACGATCACCTGCACGCGCTGCTCCCGGCCGGCGGCGCGCCGCACCAGTCGGTTGTGCCGCGGCAGCACCTCGACGATCTGTCCCTGACCTGGCCCGGCCGGGACGAACCGCACGGTGTCCCCGATCGCGACGGGGTCGACGGCGCGGATCGCCTCGACCTCGACCACGCGTCGGCGGCGCGAGCTCGGGGCGGCGGTCGGGTAGACGAGCTCCTTGCGCAGCCGGTTCGAGATGGTGCAGACGACCGCCTCACCCTCGACGCTCACCCAGTAGTGCCCGAGGCTCTTGCGGTAGACGGTGCCCTGCCGTGTCGCGGCATCGGCGCGGTCGTCGGACTGGCTCGACTCGACGGCGTTGTGTGTGGAACCAACGTGCATTCGGTGTTCTTTCCTCTTGGCTGGTGGCCGCGGCGCCGCGATTCGGCGCCCGGCCGCTCTCTGCTCAGCCGCGCGCGGGGCGACGCTCGCCCGCCCACGGGCTGCCCCAACGGCAGGGCGGGCCGGAATCGCCCCGCCCCGGTGACGCGAGCGGCGACGGGCGCTGCGCCCGGCACCGACAACCCGCGCGGGATCAGGGGCACGCGACGTGGCCTGTCCACGCCCGCCCACATCGAGAGGGGGGCTAGCGGCGACGCAGGGCGGCAGCACACGGCGCCGGGCGAGCGCCCGGACACCGGCTGACCGTCGTCGGCGCGGCGCCTCGCGGCGGACCACCACCCGCCTCGGCAGTGGACGCGGGCAACGCTCACCCGCCAGCCGGCCACGTGGTGGGGATCGGCCTGGGCGGCGAAGGAGGACGAGTCGGCCGCGGCTTCGCCGAGGCTACCCCACACCGGCACAGCCGCCGCGCCGCGGCCGCAGATTGGTCAGCCGCGAGATCGGCCGGCGGAAGCACCCACCGCTACCGGCGGTGCCGAGCGCGGCGCGCCCGTGGCAGGGGGAGAGGCGGCGCTCTACCTGCCGGCTAGCGGGCGGCGGGGACGAGCCGAAGGCGCCGAATCACAACCTGCCCAACCTGTCCCATCACGGCACCTCCCTGGCTCGAAGTACGCCGAGCATAGCGCAGCCGCCTGCCGGCGTCAACGCTTCCGGCCCGCGGCGCATCTGAGCGGTCGCCGACCGCCCCATGCGACCGGGCGGTCTGGCCGGGGTGGCACTGCACCTGTTTGCGCCCGCCCTGCGTCGCCTCTAGAATGCGAACGGAGTACCCGGACGTTGCGGACGGGCGACGGGACGGGCGCAGCAACTGGCTGGAGAACGTGACCATGGCGGAACAGGTTCGGGCGATGGAGGGCCGCGAGCGGGTGCTGGGGGAGGCGCCGGACGGTGCGGCGCCCGCCGGGACGCACACCAGGCCGGTCTGGCGATCGGCGTGGCTCCACTGGGTCCGCACTCCCTGGGGGCCGGTCGCGCTCGGGCTGGCCGTGATCGCGCTCGATCAACTGACCAAGTGGGCGATCGTGCAGCGGTTCGCGCGCGACCCCTGGCCGTTCCACAACGTGCTGGGCGACCTCGTCCGCCTCACCTACACGACGAACTCGGGCGCGGCGTTCGGCCTCTTCCCCGACAAGACGATCGTCTTCACCGTGGTGGCGATCGCGGTCGTGCCGATCCTGCTCTGGGCGCTCGGCCAGGTGGGGGACGTGCCGATCGCGCGGCTGAGCATCGGCCTCCTGCTGGGCGGCACCGTCGGCAACCTGATCGACCGTGTCCGCAGCGGCGCCGTCGTGGACTTCATCGACGTCGGGATCGGCGATCTGCGCTGGCCCGCCTTCAACGTCGCGGACAGCGCGTTCGTCGTGGGCACGATCATCATGGTCGCCTACATCGTCCTCTACGGCGACGACGAGTCGACGGCCGCCCGACAGGGCTGAGCCTGCCCCCTCAACGCAGGTGGAGCCCCCTCCGAGCGCGATCGACCTCGACGTGCCGCCAGAGGCGGCCGGCGAGAGGCTCGACCGCTGGCTGGCGGCGCAGCTTCCCCACCTCAGCCGCAGCCTCATCGCCCGCCTGATCGAGAGCGGCGCCGTGCAGGTTGATCTGCCCGGCCGGGCGGGCACCGCCACGGGCAAGGTCGGGCATGGGCCGCCACCCACGCGGCCGGCGAGCGGCTGCGGCGCGGCCGACACGATCGCGGCGAAGCCGGGACTGAAGCTGCGCGGTGGCGAGCGCGTGCGGGGAACGCTCACCGAGCCCACCCCGGCGGGCGCGCCCCAACCCGAGCCGATCCCGCTGCGCGTCGTCTACGAGGACGACGCCGTGCTGGTCATCGACAAGCCCGCGGGCCTCGTCGTCCACCCCGCGCCCGGCCACGCCTCCGGCACGCTCGTCAACGCCGTGCTCGGCCTGCTGGCGCCGGAGTCCGAGGCGGCGCTCGACGCGGCGGGGGAGGACGAGGACGCGGCGGTGGATCCGCAGCGGCCCGGCATCGTCCACCGGCTCGACCGCGATACCTCAGGGCTGATCGTGGTGGCGCGCACGCGGGCGGCGCAGGCGGCGCTCCAGCGGCAGATGGCGGCGCGCACCGTGCTCAAGCAGTACCTCGCGCTGGTGCGCGGCTGCCCCGACACCGAGCGCGGCACGATCGAGGCGCCGATCGGACGCGACCCGCGCGACCGCAAGCGCATGGCGGTGGTGGCGGGCGGTCGCCCGGCGGTGACGCACTTCCGCGTGCTCGAGCGGCGCGGCGCGGGTCAGCGGACCCAAGAAGCCAGAGGGTCAGCCTACTGCCTGGTCGAGGCGACGCTCGAGACCGGGCGCACCCACCAGATCCGGGTGCACCTCGCCGCCATCGGCCACCCGATCGTGGGCGATCCGACCTACGGCGTCGTCGACCCCGCGCTGGGGCTCCAGCGGCAGTTCCTCCACGCCTGTCGGCTCGCCTTCGACCACCCGGTCACCGGCCAGCGGCTCACCTTCACCTCGCCGCTGCCCGAGGACCTGGCGCGGGTCCTGGCGCGCCTGCCGGCCGCCGATTGAGCGCAGTCTGAGCCCGCGCGAAGGGTACGTGCCGGGCTTTCGCGGATCGAGCGGCCGGCGCCGGCCGGGGGCTAGAGCCAGCGGCGGACGAGCTTGAGCGCGCCCTGGTCCCAGGCGACGCGGTGGGTGACGCCGGTGCCGGTCTGGAGCTCGTCGGCGTGCGCCTCGTACCAGCGGTAGGCGCGGATGAGCGCCTCGGCGTTGCTGTACTTCGGCTGCCAGCCGAGCTTGCGCTCGATCTTCTCGGTCGAGACGAACGAGTCCTTGTCGGCGGTGCCGTACACCCACTTGTAAAGGGGGGAGAGGTGCAGCGCCTCGAGCGCCCGCAGCGTGGCCTTGACCGGAGCGGCCGGGGTGGGCAGCACGCGCGCGCCCGAGCCGGCCGCGGCGCAGAGCGCGCCGAGGTCCTCGGCCACCGTGCCGAACCGCTTGGCGCCGACGTTGAAGGTGTCGTTGGCGGCGTCGGCCGGCGCGGTGGCGGCCAGCACGATCGCCTCGCAGAGGTCCTCGACCTCGAGCAACTGGTAGCGGTTGCGGCCGCTGCCGATCACCGGGATGCGCTTGCCCGCCTTGACCCAGTCGAAGAGGATCTGGAAGACGCCGAGCCGCCCGGTGCCGATGAACGTCTTGGGGCGGATGATCGGCACCACGAGGTTGCAACTGCGGAAGGCGCGGGCGAGCCGCTCGGCCTGGATCTTAGTGGCGCCGTAGGGGCCGACGCCGACCAGCCGATCCTCCTCGAACAGCGGGTGCTTCTCGGGCACACCGTAGACAGCGGTCGAGGAGATGAGGAGCACGCGCCCGACGCCGCTGCGGCGCGCCGCCTCGAGCACGTTGAGCGTGCCCCAGACGTTGATGTTGACGATGTCGCGGCGCTTCCAGAGCGGGAGCGCCGCCGCGGCGTGGACGACGACGTCGCTCCCGGGGAAATCGCGCAGGAGCGCACCCATGTCGCGCACGTCGGCGTGCGCCGTCTCGACGCCGGGCGGGTACTCCTCGGGGTGGAACTCGGCGATGTCCAGCAGGCGCACCTCGTCGCCGCGCCGGCGCAGCGTCTGGGCGAGGTGGTAGCCGAGGAAGCCCGCCCCGCCCGTGATCGTCACTCGCATCGGTCGCTCCTTCGCACCCACCTGAGCCGGGCCGGCGCGCGGTTGGGCGCGGACCCGTTCGGCTCGACAAGGGGCGCCCTCGCCCCCTGGTGGACCATCGGCAAGCATACCGAAGCCGCCAAACGCTGTCGAGCGATCCAAGGCCGCGTCACCGCACGGCCGGAAGCTGGTGGACGTGTGAACCCGCACCCCGCCGAGAGCCAGAGTCTGACGCCGGGCTTGGGCAGTACGCTGCTTAGGAGGGCCATCGGTGCAGGACTTCAGGGTTTGTGGGCGGCGGCGAGGACGGAGAGGCCGATCGGCGGTGGGATGAGGCGCTCGACGGTGCGGATGAGCGGCACGATCGCGTTGTAGGCGCCGTACTGGCCCTCGCTGGCGAGCGAGCGCCGCAGGAGCTTGCCGTTGATGAGCCACGCGAGCATGCCAGGCGCGTTCATGTGCCAGACGCGGTCGACCACGAAACCCGCCTCGCCCACCTTCCGCCGCACCTCGCGCGCGGCGTAGCGGCGGTAATGGTGGTCCGCGGCGTCCATGGCACCGTAGAGCGGGCGGTAGGCCGGCACGAGCAGCACGAGCCGTCCACCGGGCACGAGCACGTCGCGCATCGTGCGCAGCGCGCCGACGTCGTCCTTGATGTGCTCGAGCACGTTGAGACAGACCACGGTGTCGATCCGCTCGTCGCGCAGCGTGGCGGGGTCGAAGTCCGAGAAATCGGCCAGCAGGAACGCGTAGTGGGGCAGGTGGGCGAAATTCTGCCGGAACAGATCCCTGAACTCGGGGGCGATGTCGACCCCGATCACGCGCTCCCGGTCGTGGAAGAACTGGGTGATGTTGCCGAGCGCGCAGCCCACGTCGAGGATGCGCCGCCCCAGGTAGGGCGCGATCTGGGCATAGATCCAGCGGTTGTAGTTGCCGGCCCGGCCGAGGCGCCGCTGAATCTCCACGCGCGGATCGTCCGGCGGCAGCGCAGGGGCGGTTGTGGCGGGTGCGCTGGCAGGAGCAGGCGGGGTGGGATCGATCGCGGTCGTCTCGCTGCGCTCCGGGCAGGGCGGGGACGCGATCTGTCGCCGCTCGGGGCTTTCGTCGCCCGAACGAGCGGAGGGCTCAGACGGGCTGACTGGCGGGGCGGCGGTGTCCGGGGTCATTCGTGCTCTCCTGGCGGCAGGATTTCGTAGATCTCGTACTGGTCGTCGCGGTAGAGGAGCAGCAGGCGCTCCGGGCCGCCGCGCCCGATGAAGTTGCGGAGCTGGCGCAGCGGGATGCCGGCCGGCGCCTCGCGCATGTCGAACCAGCCGAGATCGTTGTCGCCCAGCGCGATGTGGGTGATCCCCCAGCTTCGGATTAGCTCCCACATCTCCTCGTCGCTCTTGGTGGCGAGGATGGCGGGCAAACCTTCGTAGGCTCGGTAGGCGTGGCGCAAATAATAGGTTCGTCGGTCGTTGATGAGCAACACCTTCGAGCCGTCGGGCAGGTTCTGGTTCATGAAGTCGACCGCCCGCGCCGACGAGTCGAAGATCGCCAGGTATGCGTGAACGTCGCGCTCCCCGGTGAGGACCGATTGCGGCTCGTAGGCCTTGACGGTGTAGATCTGGGCGCCGAGCGGCCAGAGCACGGCGAGGAAGGTCGCCAGCACGAGCAGCGGCCGCCCGAGCGAGCGCGGCAGCCGGCGATCGGCGACCCACGCCAGCCCGATGCCGAACGGCACGCACAAGAGCGCCATGGCCGGGTAGAGGTAGCGCAAATCCTGGAGCGAGAACGCCCACAGGCCCGTGCGCAGCGCGAAGAGCAGCAGCAGCCACCAGGCGACGCGCGGCGCCCCCCAGGCGAAGAGCAGGAGCGGGGCGAGCAGGAAGAGCAGGCTCGGCGTGTCGAGCTCGATGTGGCTGAAGGTGTAGTTCTCGAGGTCTTCCGGGCTGTAGACGCGCAGCGGCAGCGAGGCCAGCTCCCCGAGTGAGGTCCCCAGGCCGTAGCCCTCGGCGCGCAGGTTGCTCTGCGCGGCGTTCGCGCTGCCGGCCACGCTCAGCCACGGATAGAGCGGGCTGCCCAGCCAGAGCCAGTTCTTGACATACCAGGGCGCCGCGACGACGACCGCCACCAGACCGAAGATGAGCGCCGCGCGCAGCGCGCGGACGCCCCCGGCCCTGGCCCCCCCGGCCCCCCAATGCTGGGGGGGGCTGGAGGGTGCGGCCGTGGTCGCTGGGGGGGTGGCCCCTGGCCGCGCGAGGGCTCGCTCGGCTGTGGAGACGGGTGCGCGGTCGGCCGCGCCATCGTCGTGCGGGTAGGCTGCCGCGGCCGGGACGGCCCGGAACTCGGCCGGGCGGCGCCAGGCCCAGACGAGGAGAACCGGGCCGACGACGGCGAACATCATCAGGGCGATGTACTTGGCGCCGAGCGCTGCACCGAAGAGCAGGCCGGCCAGCACGAGCCAGCTCTCCTGACGTGTGAGTTGAAGCCGGCCGGCTACCCGTGCGAGGCCCGTCGGTTCGGCGCGGCCCCGCGCGCCGCCTGCCGCCCCCGAGGGACCGTCTGCCAGACCCGGAGCGCCGGACCTGGCACCGTTGGACCGGTTGCGGACATCGGCCGCTGCGCCGTCCGACCGGGCGGGCGTGCCGGCCACCGGGGAAGGCGGGAGCGTTGCGGCAGGGTACGGCGGCAGCGCGCCGTCGATGCCGTACAGGTGGGGCGGCGCCGCCACGATCCCGGCCAGCGGCAGTGCCGAGCCGGGCGCGCCGTTGTCCCCCCCGTGCGCGCCGTTGTCTCGCCTGTGTGCGCCATAGGCACGCTCGGGCCTGCCATTGTCTCCCCACGGGCTCGCGGGCGGCCTCGACCCGGGGGCGGCGCCGCGCGGCGAGGCAGCGTCTTCGGCCGGGCGCAGGCTGATCGTGTCGGGGCGGGCGGCCACGAGCGCCGCCACGGGCTCGCGGGTAGCCTCGACCGGTGGGGCGGAGTCGCGGGCCAGGCGGGCGTGGCGGGACGCCGGGCGGGCTCCGAGGCTGGGCAGGGGGAACGCCCAGCGCACGAGCGCGAAGATCGCCAGCACCTCCCAGAGCGCCCAGAAGAGGTCGATGTAGGCGATCGGGGCGAGCGCCGGCGTGGTGCGGATCGTCAGGTAGCTGGCGAGGGCGACGGTGCCGGCGAAGGGCCCGGCCCAGCGTGCCGCGAACAGCCAGACCGCCCAGCCGAGCAGCGCCGCCGCCGCGAAGTGGAGCAGGTGGGCGATGATATCCGAGCCGAAGACGAGGCCGAGCAGGTAGAGCATCTCGGCGGTGAACGGGTAGTTGCCCTGGTGGTGCTGGGCGACGATCAGGCCGCCGTGCTCGAGCATCTCCCTGGGCGTCGCCAGGTGATACATCAGCGAGTCGTAGGCGATCGGCGGGGCAAACGCGCAGAGGAGGGTGAGCGCCGCCAGCAGCAGGAAGGCGAACGCCGTCGGCGCGGTCCAGGGGCGGATGCCGACCGAGGCGAGGCGCCAGCCGACTGCGAGCTGCCGGCCAAGATCGGCCGCGAACGCCGCGAGCACCGGCGCGAGCACGAGCGCGGAGGCGATCCAGAGCGACATGATCAGCCGCGCCTCGAGGAGCCCCGGCAGCGCTAGCAGGAAGAGCGTCCAGCCCACGAGCGGCAGGCCGAGGCCGAGCGCGAACAGCGCCCGCTCGGCGCCGAGCAGCGGCACCCGCACCGCGCGCAGGGCGAGGCGCCCGAGCGCCCCCGCCATGAGCAGGATCGCCCCGGTGAGTGCCACGTCGAGGACGCGGTCCTGCCAGTAGGCGAGCTCGACCTCGCGAAGCTGAAGGCACGGGCGCACGAGCGGCACGAGCGCCACCAGCAGGCCCATGACCGTCGACCGCCAGCCGTAGCGGCCCAGGCGGACGGCCGGGGCGGCGCGGCGCACGCCGGTGACCGGGGCCGGCGGCGTCGGAGGCTCCGGTGGGCGCTCGGGTGCGGGCGCGGGCCGGGTACTCTCTAGATGGGGGTGGCCCCGCGGCTCGGTTTGCGTCACGGTGCGGCGGCCTCGGTCACCTGGGACGCCCGGAGATGAAGAGGCTCAGGAAGAAGGAGTTGAACATGATCTGGACGCCCAGCACCGTCAGCGTCGAGGCGAAGAGCGCGGGCCGGACCGCGTTGAGGTTCTCCATGCCGCGGCTCACCCACTCGGCCACCACCAGGCCGTTCACAAGGCAGCCCAGCAGGAAGAGCGCGAGCCCCAGCAACAAGCCCCGCTCCAGCGTGAAGACGCGGTGGACCGCGTCGACGAAGCGGCTCTTGGGGTGGGGGATCGGCTGGGTGAGCGCGTAGCTGTGGGCGGCCAGCCCGAGCAGCACGATCTGGAGGCCCAGGATCGAGGCCATGGCGGCCGCCACCATCACGTGGATGTCGATCATGCGCGGGCCGATCCAGAGCGGGCCGGGCAGCAGGGCTGCCATGATCACCAGGCCGGGCACCAGCAGCAGCAGCCCCGGCAGCAGGAAGAGGTGCTTGGGGCTGTAGAGCAGCATGAAGCGCAGGTGCCGCCAGCCGTCGCGCAGCGAGTGCAGCTTCGACTCGCCCTCGCGCGGGTAGTAGGTGATCGGCACCTCGGCGATCTTCAGGCCGGCGCGGCTGGCGTTCACCACCATCTCGGAGGCGAACTCCATCCCCGGCGTCCGCAGTTGCATGCGCTCGTACGCCTCGCGGGTGAAGGCGCGGATGCCGCAGTGCGCGTCGGATACGGTCGTGCCGTACATCCAGCGCAGGATGCCCGAGAGCACGGGGTTGCCGATGTACTGGTGGAGCCAGGGCATCGCCCCATCGAGGATCCGGCCCTTGAAACGGTCGCCCATCACCAGGTCGTAGCCGTTCTCGAGCGGCGCGACGAAGCGCATCAGGTCGCCGAAGTCGTAGGTGTCGTCGCTGTCACCCATCAGGATGTAGCGTCCGCGCGCCTCACTGAACCCCTTCAGGTAGGCGCTGCCGTAGCCTTTGATCGGCTGATGGACCACGCGCGCGCCGGCCGCCTCGGCGATCTCGACGCTGCGGTCGGTCGAGCCGTTGTCGGCGACGATCACCTCCCCGCGCAGCCCCGACGCCTGGATCGCCGCCACCGCCTTGCGGACGCAGTTGCCGACCGTGGCCTCCTCGTTGAGACACGGCATCACGATCGAGATGTCGATCTCCGAGCTGAACGGCAGGCCGTCGTGCCCAGCCGCGCGTGGGTGCGCGCCGAGCGCGCCGGCGGGGCGCACCGTCGACCGCCCTTCGAACGCAGCTTCCAACCCTCTCTTCCTCCGCAGCTTTGCCTGGCGAGCCGTGCCCGGTGGGGCAGGCAGGAGCCCCAACCGCGCTCCTCGGCGCGCTCAGCCCGAGCGGGGGCCGTGCGCCCCCGCCGGCGCCTCTTCCCCTCTTTCGGCATGACGCAGTCGACTGACCAGGTGTTCCGGCGCTCCCAGCCACACCGTCCACCCCTCAGCCGCGCGCGGCGGGCGGCCGTGGCCGGCGCCCGACGTGCGGGCGGGGTAACTTGCCACCTCGCTGCGCTCCACCATCGGCCGTCAGGCGCGCGAGCGGAGCCAAGCGATGGCCCGGTCGAGTCGGGCGAGCGTTTCGTCGCGCCCGAGCGCGACCATCGTCTCGAAGAGCGGCGGTGTCTCGTTCGAGCCGGTGATGGCGACCCGCAGCGACATGAAGAGGTCCCCGCGCTTGAGCCCCCTGGCTCCCGCCAGCTCGGTCAGCGTGCGCTCGAGCTCACCGGCCTCCCAGGGCAGGGTCGCGACGCCGGCCCCGTACTGCGCGAGCAGCTCACGGGCGGCGGTCAGCAGATCGGCCGTCTCGGCGGGCGTGAGGTTCTTCGCCACCAGCTTCGGGTGGTAGTCGGTGGGCGGGTTGACGAAGAAGGCCGCCAGCTCGTTGAACTCGGAGAGCGTCCGCACCCGGTCCTTCAGGAGCGGGGCGATCCGCGCGAGCTGCGAATCCGCGAGCGGCAGCGTGACATAGGGCCGCAACCGCTGCAGGAACTCCTCGTCGCAGAGCGAGCGGATGTAGATGCCGTTGAGCCAGCCCAGCTTGTCGAGGTCGAAGACCGGGCCGCTCTTGACGACGCGGTCCCAGCGAAACGCCTCGACCATGTCCTGGAAGGAGAAGATCTCGCGGCCGTCGGGCATCGACCAGCCCATCAGGCCGAGGAAGTTCAGCAGCGCCTCGGGCAGATACCCCTGCGCCTGGTACCAGCGCAGCGAGGTGGGGTTCTTGCGCTTGCTGATCTTGCTGCGGTCCTTGTTCCGCAGCAGCGGCATGTGGGCGAAGCGGGGCGGCTCCCAGCCGAAGGCGCGGTAGAGCTGCACGTGGATCGGTAGGCTCGAGATCCACTCCTCGGCGCGCGCCACGAGCGTGATCTCCATGAGGTGGTCGTCGACGACGTTCGCCAGGTGGTAGGTGGGGAAGCCGTCGGACTTGAGCAGGATCGTGTCCTGGATCAGCGCGTTCTGGAAGCGGACCTCCCCGCGGACGAGGTCGTCGACGACGGTCTCGCCCTCGAGGGGCATCTTGAGGCGGATCGTGTAGGGCGCGCCGCCGGCGAGCTGCCGCGCCACTTCCTCGGGTGGGAGGGTGCGGCAGTGGCGATCGTAGCCGGTGGGCTGCTTCGCCGCCTCCTGCTGCCGGCGCAGCTCGGCCAGCCGCTCGGGCGCGCAGAAGCAGCGGTAGGCACCGCCCGACTCGACCAGGTGCTCGGCGTGGGCCTGGTAGATGGCGGCGCGCTCGCTCTGGCGATAGGGTGCGTAGGGGCCGCCGATGTCCGGCCCCTCGTCCCAGAGCAGGCCGAGCCAGCGCAGCGACTGGAAGATCATCGCCTCGGATTCGCGCGTCGAGCGGGTCCGGTCGGTGTCCTCGATGCGCAGAATGAATCGGCCGCCCTGCTGGCGGGCGTAGGCGAGGTTGAACAGCGCGATGTAGGCGGTACCGACGTGTGGGTCGCCCGTGGGGGAGGGCGCGATGCGCAGCCGGGGCGCCCCCGCCACAGGCGGGGACCCGGCGGGAGCGGCCCCTTTGCCGCCCGACGGTGCTGCCATCCTTCAAGACCCCTGGAAAACCTTCCGGGCGATTCTAGCACCGCCACCGCCGCGGCACCAAATCCGCGTCAAGAAGTTACGGTTTCGCAACCGGCTCGGGCACGGCCAGCGCCCGCACGGTCACGAACTCGTGGGCGCGGGCGCGCACGCTGCGCTCAACGGTTTCGGGTGGCGAACCAGGGAGCAGGCGCAGGCCGCGCTGCCGCAGCACGCTCTCGCGGTCGCCCGGCTCGAGCGCCGCGAGGTAGTGCTCGGCCTCCTTGCAGGCGTGGTGCGCCGCCTCTTCGATCGTGTCGCCGGTGCTGGTGATGCCCAGCTCCTCGCACTCACCGACGTACTCGTCGGCGTCGGGGTAGACGCGGATCGTGAGCTCGATGTAGCCGGCTGATCGGCCCGTCATCGTGTCGCCTCCTGGCCGGGGCAATCCTCCCGTGTCGGCCCCATCCTACCGCACGCGCCGCACGCGGGCGCTACTCCAGGCGGCTGCCCGGCCAACGAGGCAGAGCTGACGTTGCCGGCTTGACTTGTGGCCGTGCTCGCCCGAGCCTTGGGGAAGTATTGCGAGCGCAAGCAGTACGTTGTCGGCGTGGCGACATCCCACCATTCGTGTCTGCTTTACCTGCGGGTCGGTGTGGTCCTATACTTGCCGTACCGTTCGGAGGTGTGACGACTGGTGGTCCGGGGTGAGGATGAATTCTACCTCACGCGGCATGCGGCGGAGCGGCTTCGGCTTCGCGGGATCAGCCCCGAGATGGTGCGTGAGGTCATCGCGGACCCGCAGATCACCATCCACCGAGACGACGGCTGCGAAGAGCGCCTCCGCAATGTGGGGGCTCGGCGGATCAAGGTCATCGTGAATCCGAAGACCCACCCTGTGACGATCATCTCCGCGTTCGACCAGAGAGAGGGTGATCCTGCATGAAGCTTGAACTCGACCGCAGCGCCAACGCGGCCTACGTCGTGTTCAGCCGGAACCCCATTGTTCGTACTAGGGAGATTGGCCCTAATCGTATCGTGGACTACGATGCGGACGGAGAGGTCGTCGGAATAGAGTTCCTCAACGTCGATACTGGTGTCGACATTCACGACCTTCCGCGTGCGGAGGAGATTGGAGAGCTCTTCCGGGAGTGCCGAATCCGCATCTTCGCTTAACTGAACTCAGCCGCCTGGACGCTGCTCTCCAGGTCACACGAGCACCCCGATCAGCCCCTGCCGGGGTGATCGGGGTGCTCTCTTGCGCCGCCCGCGCTCGGGAGGAGCGCGAGCTCGAGCGCCTGCCCGACGAGGTCTGGTAGGCGGCTACTGGCCGACGAGGACGTAGGTCATGGCGTTGTCGCCGCCGTTGCCGATGACGTAGTTGTTCTGGCTGACGACGCCGGTGAGGCGGCGGCCGTTGGTGGCGGTGACGACCGCCGAGCCGACGAAGCGCCCCGGCAGGCCGGGCACCTCGGGTGTGAAGAACGTGGTCGGCGCGCGCGGCGGGAGCGTGGCCGTCTGCTGGGCGACCTGGCGGTTATCGGTGTCGTAGTAGGTGATCGTCACCGTGGCCGCCTCGGCGTCGACGTTCTGCACCTGGAGGCCGGTGTCCCAGCCGTTGTTGGCCTTCATCAGGAGCGGCGCGTAGACCGTGGCGCTGGCGCTCGTCAGGCTCACGCCGGTGTAGCCCGTCGCCTGGTTCACGCCGGGGTTCGACTGGTAGACCGCGACCGCGAGCGGCTGGACGTTGCCCGAGGCGATCACCGCCGAGCCGACGAAGTCGGCGGGCAGCACGGCGCTCTCCCGCTGGCGCGCCAGGTGGGTCTGGTTCGGCTGGAGCGTCAGCGTCTCGCTCGCGCCCGGCACCGGCAGCCCGCGCGTGTCGTAGTACTCGATCGTCACCGTGGCCGCCGAGCCACCGAGGTTCTGCACCGCCAGCTCGGTCGCCCAGCCCGTGGGCCGGCGCATGATGAGCGGCGCGACCTGGGTCGCCGAGGGGTTGGCCACGCCGGGCCAACTCGCCACCATCGCCACACCGCCCGGCGAGAGCGACTCGCCCCAGTTGACGACCGAGAGATCGCCGCCCGAGGGCGCGCTCGAGGTGATTCGGGCGGTGACCGCGCCGGCCGCCAGGGCGGCTCCGGCATCGATCTCCGCCACCCGGCCAGGCGGCACCGTTACGTCCTCGGTGCGGACGGTGCCGCCGTCGGCGGCGAAGTAGGTGATGCGGGCGGGGACGGCGCCGCCGCCCGTGTTGTAGATCTCGAGACGCTGGCCCCAGCGCAGGGCCGGCACGGCGATTGTCGAGCCGATCTCGGCCAGGCGCGGCGCGTTGAAGGCGGTCGTGCCCGAGCGCCCCGAGCCGTTGAGGTTGTAGTTCGCCTGGTTGACGATCGCGGCGACCGGGCCGGTGGCGCCCACGACCACGGAGCCGGCGAACGTCTGAGGTAGGCCCTCGAGGGCGGGCAGGAAGTAGGTGCGCGAGGCGCCGGCCGCGATGGTGGCAGGCGGCTGCGTGTTGAGCAACTGCCCGTCCTGGTAGAAACTGACGAAGACGGTCACGTCGGCCCCGCCCACGTTCTGCACCTGCACGCCGCTGTCCCACGACCGGCTCGCGCGGAAGGCGAGCGGGATGTAGCTGCGGAACGGGGCGCTAGCGGCCGGATCGGCACCCGGCGTGGTGCCGCCACCCGGCGGGGGCGGTGGTGGTGGCGGCGTGCTCCCGCCACCGGGCAGCGGCGGCGGTGGTGGCGGCGTGGTGCCGCCCGGCGGGGGTGGTGGGGGCGGTGGTGCCGAGGCGGTGCCCTGCACGACGACCGAGCCCTGCATGCGCGGGTGAATGGTGCAGATGTAGTTGAAGGTGCCCGGCTGCTGGAAGGTGAACGAGAACCGCTGGCCCTGGTTCAGGCGGCCCGAGTCGAAGACGCCGCTGTCCGAGGTGGCGGTGTGGGGCGCGGCGTCGCTGTTGGTCCAGGTCACGGTGGTGCCAACTGGCACCGTCAGAGTGGGCGGGTTGAACGCGAAGTTGCGGATGTCGACCGTGTTGGTCTGGGCGGCGGCGGGCGGCAGCGCCGGCCAGGCGAGCGCGAGCGCCAGGACGAGGCCGAGCCACGGCCACAGGCGGCCAGGCAGCCAGCGCGAACGAGCACGCAGTGTCATTCCATCCTCCCACACAGGCGAATCGGGCAGCGGCGCAACCGGGCAGACCGCAGCGGAGAGGCGCCGGCACGGGAGCAACCCAAGACGATTGCACCGTGCCGGCGGCCTGCTACCAGGTCCCTCTGCTGCAAGAAACGCGCCCGCCCCCGACGTCGTTACAGTTTGCCACAATGCGCATCTGGCCTTCGTTCTGCAGTAGACGGGGCGCGATCAGACGATGGAGGCTCAGCGATGGACCCTGAAGGCAACAGCGCAGACGTCCCCGCGGGTGGCGCCCCCGCGGACGGGGCCAACCTGTACGGCGCCGAGCCGGCCGAGTACTGGCCGCCGGGCGCCACCATCGCCCACGACGCCGAGGATCAGCCGAACCCAACGCTCAACCTCAACGTGCGCCGCGGCCAGGCCACGGCGGACGAGGTGCTGCTCGAGACGCCGGCCGCGGCCCGCGCGGGCGGCCCGCCGTTCGACTTCACCGCGACCGACCCATGGCGCGTGCTGCGCATCACCGGTGAGTTCGTCCACGGCTTCGACGCGCTCGCGCACCTCGGCCCGGCGGTGACGATCTTCGGCTCGGCGCGGGTGCCGCGCACCGATCCGCAGTACGCAGCGGCGCGGGCGGTGGCGCGGCGGCTGGCGAACGCCGGGTTCGCGATCATCACGGGCGGCGGCCCGGGCATCATGGAGGCGGCGAACCTGGGCGCGCTCGAGGGCGGCGGCGAATCGGTCGGCTGCAACATCGAACTGCCCTTCGAGCAGCGGATGAACCCGTACGTGCGCCTGCCGGTCAACTTCCGCTACTTCATGGTGCGCAAGACGATGTTCGTGAAGTACGCGGTCGGCTTCGTGATCTTTCCCGGCGGCTTCGGCACGTTCGACGAGCTGTTCGAGGCGCTGACGCTCATCCAGACGGGGAAGCTGCGCAACTTCCCGATCGTGCTCTTCGGTTCGAGCTACTGGCAGGGGCTCCTCGACTGGCTCAAGGAGGTGGTGCTGGCCGAGGGCAAGATCAGCGTCGAGGACATGGACCGGCTCGTCGTGACCGACTCGGTCGATGAGGTGGCGGAGCTGCTGACCGGCTGCTACCGCAATGAGTGCTGGCGCGTCAGCCAGCGGTCGGAGGCGGCGCGCATCCACAACGAACTGGCGGACGCGCCCACGCGCCCGCTCTACCCCAACTCCCACGCCCCCGAGCCCGCCCAGCGCGCCGAAGCCGAATGACCCTGAACGACGCCGGGCAGCCGCCTGGGCAATTGGGCCTGCCACTGCCGATGGCCCGGGTGGAGAGCGAGATGCGCCGGGCGGTCGAACAGCAGCAACAGCGCAAGCCCCAGGAGTTCGGCCAGATCGAGCGCCACCGTGGCGTGCAGGGCAACGCCTGGGTCGTGGCGGGCACCCGCATTCCCACCGCGGCCATCTGGAGCTTCCACGCGGCCGGCTACACGGTCGACCAGATCATCGAGCAGTATCCGCACCTCACCCGCGCCGATGTGGAGCGCGCCATCGCGCACGAGAGCGCAGAGCGACGGCTGAAGGCCAGCTAGCGCATGCGGGCCCGCATGCGGATCTTCGTGGCTGACGACGTACCCGCATCCCGCGGGTGGCGGCTAGCGGCGCCAGGAGGGAGTGGTCGCCTTCAGCATCTGGCGAATCGCTGCGTTGCGGGCGGGTGTCCGCACCGGGACGACCATGAGCGGCAACCCCTCCGTGCTCGTCAGCTCCACCAGGCGGTCGATGACGACGTCCATGACCTCGTCCAGATCATCGACATCAACGACCGGCTTCAGGAGGATCGTCTCGGGATTCTCGGGGCTGCGCGTGACGCGGACGACCACGTCGGGATAGCGTTGCCGCAGGAGCGCTTCCAGTTCGTCGATGGCAGCCAGCATGCGAGGAGGAAGCTCGGGCAGGCGCTCGACGCTCATCGCCTGGCACCTCCATTCTGGATGGCGCGGACGAAAGTCCAGCTTCGCCGCAGGGCCCGGTTAGCTTCCGTCGGCGTCACCGGGTTGTCATCGTAGTCGGCGCGCAGCCGGACCGCGGCGTTTCGGAACAGCGCGCCCCGCAACTCCGCCGGGTAGAGATGGCGCCGATTGATGAGCACGCCAATCATGGCGTGATGACAACAGCCAGGCGACCTGCGAACGAGCGGTCGACCACGCACCGCTACTCGCCTGAGCTGGGAGATGCGGCCATGAGTGCTTTCGTGGCGTGTTTGGAGGCGATGAGACGACGCTAGACCTTGAGGCGGGGGTCGAGGGCGTCGCGGAGGCCGTCCCCGAAGAGGTTGATGGCGAGCACGGTCAGCATGATCGCCAGGCCCGGCACGGTGGTGATCCAGGGGTACTGGCGCAGGAAGTTGCGCCCGTCGGCCAGCATCTTGCCCCACTCGGGCGTCGGCGGCTGGGCGCCCAGGCCCAGGTAGCTGAGCGAGGCGCCGGCCAGGATTGCACTCGCCACCCCCAGCGTCGCCAGCACGATCACCGGTGCGAGCACGTTGGGCAGGATGTGGCGCATGAGGATGCGCCGGTCGCCCGCGCCGATCACCCGCGCCGACTCGACGTACAGCATGTTGCGCACCGCCAGCGTCGAGCCGCGCACGATGCGGATGTAGCGCGGGATCGCCGAGATGCCGACCGCGATCATCACGTTCTGCAGGCTCGGACCGAGGATGGCGACGATGGCGAGCGCGAGCAGGATCTCGGGGAAGGCGAGCATGAGGTCGACCAGTCGGCTGATCGTCCAGTCGACCTTGCCGCCATAGAAGCCGGCCAGCAGCCCGGCGGGCACGCCGAAGAGGAGCCCGATGCCCACCGAGATGATGCCGACGGTCAGCGAGATCTGGCCGCCCCAGAGGATCCGGCTGAAGAGGTCGCGGCCCAGGTTGTCGGTGCCCAGCCAGTAGCGCGCGCTGGGGAGCTGGTAGGCGTCGCGCGAGTTCTGGCGGATCGGGTCGTGCGGCGCGATCCAGGGCGCGAGCAGGCTGGCCACCACCAGCAGCAGGACGATCCCCAGGCCGATGAGCGCCGAGCGGTTGCGCCGCAGCCGGCGCAACGCCTGCGCCGTGTACCCCTCGCTCTTGTGGAGCCGCTCGGGCGCCGCGATCGGCCGCGCCAGCACCCCTTGCCCTTGCGTCACGCGAGCACCTCCTGAGGCGCCGCCGCGGGCGGCGGGCCGAACCGGGTAGGCACCCGGGCCGGCCCACCGTCGCGGCGGAGCCTCAGGAGGTGCTCGCGTGACGCAAGGGCAAGGGGTGCTGGCACGGCCGATCGCGGCGCCCGAGCGGCTCCACAAGAGCGAGGGCTACACGGCGCAGGCGTTTCGCCGGCTGCGGCGCAACCGGTCGGCGCTCATCGGCCTGGGGATCATCCTGCTGCTGGTGGTGGCCAGCCTGCTCGCGCCCTGGCTCGCGCCGCACGATCCGATCCGCCAGAACTCGCGCGACGCCTACCAACTCCCCAGCGCGCGCTACTGGCTGGGCACCGACAACCTGGGCCGCGACCTCTTCAGCCGGATCCTCTGGGGCGGCCAGATCTCGCTGACCGTCGGCATCATCTCGGTGGGCATCGGGCTCCTCTTC
>JBHOQZ010000825.1:0-1286 GCA_042408635.1 Chloroflexota bacterium | reverse complement strand
CCCGGCCGCCCGCCCGCGCCCGCGGCGTGCTGGCCCGAGCGCCGCCGACTTCCTGAGCGACCTGGCCGTGGGCGACTACGTGGTCCACATCGAGCACGGCATCGGCGTCTACCGCGGCACGAGCCAGATGGCCCAGGAGGGGGTGCAGCGCGAGTACCTCGTCCTCGAGTACGCGGCGGGCGACAAGCTCTACGTGCCCACCGAGCAGATCGACCGCGTCAACCGCTACATCGGGCCGAGCGACGCCGCACCCACGCTCCACCGGCTCGGCGGCACCGACTGGCAGCGCGCCAAGGAGCGCGTCCGGAAGGCGGTCCGCGCGATCGCCCGCGAGCTCCTCCAGCTCTACGCCGCGCGCGAGTCGCGCCCTGGCTACGCCTTCTCGGAGGACACGATCTGGCAGCGCGAGCTCGAGGATTCGTTCCCCTACGTCGAGACGCCCGACCAGCTCCGGACGCTGGCCGAGATCAAGGCCGACATGGAGCGACCCCGACCGATGGACCGCCTCGTCTGCGGCGACGTCGGCTACGGCAAGACCGAGATCGCGCTGCGCGCCGCCTTCAAGGCGGTGATGGACGGCAAGCAGGTGGCGCTGCTCGTGCCGACGACCGTGCTCGCCCAGCAGCACTTCAACACCTTCAGCGAGCGTCTGCGCGCCTTCCCGGTCAAGGTGGAGATGCTCTCGCGCTTCCGCTCCGAGAAGGAGCAGCAGGCGGTGATCGAGGGGCTGAAGCTGGGCACCATCGACATCTGCATCGGCACCCACCGGCTGGTGCAGAAGGACGTCGAGTTCAAGGACCTCGGCCTGGTGATCATCGACGAGGAGCAGCGCTTCGGCGTCGCCCACAAGGAGCGGCTCAAGCAGCTCCGCACCGAGGTCGACGTGCTGACGCTGACCGCCACGCCGATCCCGCGCACGCTCCACCTCTCGCTCACCGGCGTGCGCGATCTGAGCGTGATGGAGACGGCGCCGGAGGACCGGCTGCCGGTGCGCACCTACGTCAACGCCTACGACGAGCAGCTCATCCGCGAGGTGATCCTGCGCGAGATCGACCGGGGTGGGCAGGTCTTCTTCGTCCACAACCGCGTCCAGACGATCCACGCGGTGGCGGAGCGGCTGCGGCGGCTGGTGCCTGAGGCGAGCTTCGTCGTGGGCCACGGCCAGATGGGCGAGGAGCAACTCGAGCGCGTGATGGTCGAGTTCGCCGAGGGCAAGGCCGACGTGCTGGTTTGCACGACGATCATCGAGTCGGGGCTCGACATCCCCAACGCCAACACGATCATCG
>JBHOQZ010000824.1:0-8338 GCA_042408635.1 Chloroflexota bacterium | reverse complement strand
CACCAGCCCGTAGTGGATCGTCAACTCGTTCGAGAGGTAGCGCCCCTCGGCGACCTTGATCGGGTCGACCTCGCCGATCAGGTCCGCGATCGTCGTGTCGGGGGTTGCCAGCTTCTCACCGTAGCGCATGTCGCGCGGCAGCCAGGCGATCTCGGTGTCGTCGCCGTCGACCTCGATCCGCTCGATCGCGCCGCGCGAGATCGGGTTGAGCGGGTCGTCGTTGAGCTCGGCGCCGGCGATGACCGGGATCTCCTCGTCGAGGAGGTTGATCAGCGCGCGGGCGATGCGCGTCTTCGCCTGGCCGCGCTCGCCCAAGAGCAGCACGTCGTGGCCGGAGAGGATGGCGCTCTCCAGGTGCGGAATGACGGTGTCCTCGTAGCCGACGATGCCGGGGAAGGGATCCTCGCCCGAGCGAATCTTGGCGATGAGGTTCTTGCGCATCTCCTGCTTGACCGTGAGCGGCCGGTAGCCGGAGTCGCGCAACTCACCGAGCGTTCGGGGTTTCGCCATGCGTCCAATCCTCTCTACTGCCTTCAGATCGTGTGGAGGCGACGCGCCCTCCGGGCGGCCCGCCCGCGAGCGGCGCGATGGGGGAAGTCGACGGTAGTCTGTCAGTCCGTCCTCAGCCGCGGTGAAGCGCGACACGGCAGCGGTTCCCTGCCCGGTGCGGCGCCGATCCGCCGGCACCGGTCGCCGGGCCGCACTCGCATTATACCGCACGCGCTTCTTTGCAGGCTGTCAAGGCGTGAGGGGGGGCGTTGGGGTAAGATCAGCTCGGCGCGGGCCGGACGAATTGCCGGCCCGGTTTGGTCGTCCGCGCGCCGCGCGGTGGCGTGGCGCGGCGGGCGAGCGGCGGGAGGAAAGAGGTACGCATGGACGCGGCGATCGCGCGGCAGATGGCGCGCACCATCGAGCCCTACCACACGTTCATCTACCGGGTGCCCGAGGCGCTGGCGGCCTACCAGCGCATCGGCCTCGACGAGGGGCGCATGAGCTACTTCGCGCCGCGCGCCGCGCCGCTCGGGCCGGCCTCGGCCGAGCTGGTGGCCGCGACGTTCTTCGGCTTCAACCCGGAGCTGGTGCGCCGGTCCATCCCGGAAGCGTGGCGGCGCGCCGCGCCCGAGACGATCCTCCAGGCGCGGCTGGAGGGGGCCGACGCCGCCCTGCGGCGCATCTGCGGCGCCGAGATCACCGCGCCGTCGGTCGGCCAGGCGCTCGAGCTGGCACGGCGGGCGGTCGACGCCTGCCGCTTCGAGGGGCGGGCGCTCAGCGCCGCGCACGCCGGCCTGCCCCACCCCGAGCCGCCGCACCTCGCGCTCTGGCACGCCATCACCATCCTGCGCGAGTACCGCACCGACGGCCACTACGCCGCGCTACTCTCGGCCGGCCTCGACGCCGTCGAGTCGCTGGTGATGCACGTGGCGGTGGGCGGCCGGCCGATCGACCAGTTGAAGGGGCCGCGCGGCTGGTCGGACGAGGCGTGGGAGGCCGGCCGCCAACGCCTCCAGGCGCGGGGCCTGGTGAACCCCGACGGCACCGCGACGGAGCGCGGCCGCCTCTTCCGCGAGGAGATCGAGCTGTGCACCGACGAGCTGAACATGGCGCCGTGGCGGGCGCTCGGTGAGCGGGATTGCGAGCGCCTGCGCGACCTCGTCCGGCCGCTCAGCCGCGCCCTCATCGAGGCGGGCATCATCCCCGGGCGCAGCCCGCACGACGTGTAGTTGGCGGTCGAGCGGTGCGACTGGATCGCACCGCTCCACCTCGCGCCCGCACCGCTGCGGGGTGCTCGCCACACGCGCAGGAGCGCCGCGACGATGGCGTCGCACCGCTCCACCTCGCGCCCGCACCGCTGCCGGGTGCGTTGACACGGCTCTCGGACCTTGCTATCGTGCCGAGCGATCGCCCCACTGTCGACCACAGGTCCAGGTAACACGTGATGCGAGGTGGATCGGCGATGACGGCACGGCTTGCCCTGGCGCTGGTTATCGCTCCGCTGCTCGGCCTCTCCTCGAGCGCCTCCCCCCTGCCACCCACCGCCGCCCCGGTGGCGGCACAACCCAGCTCGGTCTGGGAACAGGTCAGCTTCAACACCGGGGTCCACTACCTGTTCACCACCCGCGCCGGCCCGCTCTACGCCCAGGCCGCCGACGGCCTCTGGCGCAGCACCGACGCCGGCCTCAACTGGTCGCCCGTCCCACTGCCCACGCGCTTCTCCCCCTGGCTGTTCGACCGGGTCGGCCGCATCGAGATCGATCCGGTGGACGGCGCCACGATCTACGCCGCCGCGGCCGATGCGGTCTACCGCAGCGACGACGCCGGCGCGCGCTGGCGCCCGGTGTTCACCGATTCGATCGAGAGCGCCAACGTCCAGCTCGCGCTCAGCCCGGCGAACCGGCAGCTCGTCTTCCTCTCGGTCGACGTGTCCGGCTCGGCGCAGCGGCTCCTGCGCAGCCGCGACGCCGGCGGCACCTGGGAGGAGCTGTCGGCGCTGCCGATCGCCGAGGGCGATCCCTGCCCCGAGTACCGCACCCGCGACATCGTCCCCCACACGACCGACCCGAAGCGCGTCTTCCGCGTCGACGTTTGCACCGACGAGTCGGTCGGGGTGGTGCGCTTGATCTCGAGCCGCGACGAGGGCACGACCTGGCAGCCGGCGGTGCTGCCGCAGGCGATCCCGCGCATCGTCTACCTGGGTGGCTTGCAGGGCGGAGTCGAGGCGGCCCCCCGGCGCTGGTACCTCGTCGTCGCCACGCCGGGCGCCGACGGCGCGCCGGCCGCCTCGCGCCTGCTGCGCAGCGACGACGACGGCGATACCTGGACCGAGCTGCCGCCGGTGCCCTCGCCGTTCGCCCCGCCCTCGTTCTGGCGCGGCACCGCGGTGACCATCGACCCGGCCCGGCCCGACCGCGTCTGGGTGGCGCGCAGCGAGCGCGCGGGCGAGTTCTACGCCAGCCAGGACGCCGGCCAGCACTGGCGGCTAGTGGCGCGCCAGTCGCTCGGCTGGGTCCAGCTCCTGACCGCGAGCGCCGACAGCCGCTACCTCTTTCTCGCCACCGACCGCGGCATCTTCCGCGCCCGCACCGACCAGTAGGAACCGCGCCTGCGACGGGCAGCCGCCCGCCAGGCCCCCGCTTGCAGGTGGGGTATCAGGCGATCCGTCCCGGCTTCAGCCGGCCCCCGTCCCTTCGCGCCGGCTTGAGCCGGTCGATTGGGACGTTTTCGACAGGCTGCCGGAGCGTGTTCAACACCTGCCTCAGCCGCCGCCGATCATGCGGACGACTTCGAGGGTGTCGCCGTCACGCAGCACCACCTCGTCGAAGGTGCCGCGGCGCACGACCTCGCCGTTATGCTCGGCGGCGACCGTCTGCGGGTTGACCCCTCGCTCGGCCAGGTACTCGATCAGCGTCATCTCGCGCGGCAACTCGTGCCGCTTGCCGTTGATCGTCAGCGCGATCATCAAACCTTTCACCCCATCTGCTGTCTGGTCAAGCGCCCGGCCGGGCACCGCCCGTGCGGCGTCTGGTGGACGCGGACACGCCCCCCATTGAGGCGCAGGGCCAGGCCGCGCCTGGCGTGAGCTAGGTCGATCTCTGCGAGCAGACGGCCACGCCGCCCGATGCGTGCCCGGCTGGGACGGCTATGCCGGCTCGGGGCCGAGACCGGCCGGCGCCGATCCCGCCACCGCCGTGTGGGCAGCATCGAGCGCCGCCCGCAGGGCGCGGGTGGCTGCCTCGGGATCGGGCGCGGCCAGGATGGCACTGATGACGGCGCAGCCCGCCGCGCGGGCCCGGATCACCTCGGCCGCGTTCCCGGCATCGATGCCGCCGACCGCGATCACCGGGCAGGGCACCGCCCGGCAGACCCCGGCCAGCGCGGTTAGTCCCGCCGCCGCCCGCCCGGGCTTGGACCGGCTCGGGAAGACCGTGCCGAACTGGACATAATCCGCGCCGGACGTGGCCGCTGCCCGGGCGGCGGCCACGTCGTGGACCGAGCGGCCGACCAGGAAACCGGGCCGGGCCGCGCGGAGCGCGGGATCAGGCCAGGGTGCCGCCTCGGGTAGATGGACGCCCGCCGCGCCGACCGCCAACGCCACGTCAACCGGGCCGTTGACCACGAGCCGGGCGCGGTCACCGATCGCACCGAGCAGGCACTCGGCCAACCGCGCGAGCGCCGCGGGCGCGAGATCCTTCTCGCGGAGCTGGACGAGGTCCACGCCGCCGGTCACCGCCGCCGCGACAACCGTCTCCAGCGGGCGCGCCCCGACCGCGTGCCGGTCGGTGATCAGCACCAGGCACGGCCGGGGCAGGTCAGATCGAGGCGCCATGGGGCACCGGCCTAGGCGCCCGGCTAGCGGACGATGCCCTCGAGCGGACTGCTGGCCGAGGCGAAGGCCTTCTTCGGGATACGCCCGGCGAGGTACGCTTTGCGCCCGGCCTCGACGCCCTGGCGGATCGCGTCGGCCATCAGCGCGGGGTCGCCGGCCTGGGCGATGGCGGTGTTGACGAGCACGGCATCGGCACCGATCTCCATCGCCAGCGCCGCGTCGGACGGTGCGCCGATACCAGCGTCGACCACCACCGGCACGGTCGCCTGCTCGATGATGATCTTGATCGCCTCGTAGTTCACCAGCCCCTGGCCCGAGCCGATAGGGGAGCCGAGCGGCATCACAGTGGCGGTGCCCATCTCCTGGAGGCGCCGCGCCAGCACCGGGTCGGCATTGATGTAGGGCAGGACGTCGAAACCGTCGTCCATGAGCAGGCGGCAGGCCTCGAGCGTGCCGATCGGGTCGGGCAGCAGATAGGTAGTGTCGGGGATCACCTCGACCTTGACCCAGTTGGGCAGCCCGAGCTCGCGCGCCAGGCGCGCCACCCGCAGCGCCTCCTCCGGCGTGGCGCAGCCGGCCGTGTTGGGCAGGATAGTGTAGCGGCTGAAGTCGAGGTAGTCGAGCATCGTCTTCTGATCCGGGCTATCGAAGTCGAGGCGGCGGATCGCCACCGTGACGATCTCGGCGCCCGAGGCCGCGATCGCCGAGTTCTGCTCTTCGTAGTTGCGATACTTGCCCGTACCAACCATCAGGCGGGAGCTGAAGCGCCGCCCTGCAATCACCAGGTCGTCAACACGCCGCATCGACATCGCCGTGGTCTCCTCTGCCGCTCGCCACGAAACAAGAAACCGCCGCCCCAACGAGGGGACGGCGGGGGATCGTGGCCCGCGTGGACCACCTTCCCCGCTTCCCTACGCTGGCATTATCCAGGTCAGGTCTTTGAGGGTCGGCGGCCTCACCGGCCGCCTCTCAGCTCGAAAGCTCCCCTAGCAGGTCGTTGCTCGCCGGGTAGGCGCGCTCCTCGCGTCGTGCTCGCGCGGGGCGCAGCCGCCCGGTTACACCCTATTGTATCAGATGCCGTCGCGACGTCGGCGCCGGGTGCCTCACTCCTTGCTTGCGCCCCCGCGGCAGCCGCGCCGGATCGGGCGGCGCTCAGAGCCGCACGCGCCCCACCCCGTCCTCGACCTCGACCCGCGTGCCGAACGGCTCGCACAGCTCGGCGAACCGCCGCAGCGTCCGCTCGGCGGCCTCACCCGAGGCGAGGCGCGGCGTGCCGCGCTCCCAGACGGGCTGCTTGAAGCCGAGCGCGAGCGGGTAGAGCGTGATCTCGACGACGCGGTCGCCCTCGAACTCCATGATGGGCAGCACTGTCTCCCAGTAGCGGTCGACTGCCGGGAAGGAGCGCTCCAGCCCCTGGTGCAGGTGGTGGAGCACCTGGCCCGGCGTCCAGGCGGGATCGACCCGCAGGTTGTCGAAGTCGTCGGCGCCGACGCGCTCGAGCGTCTCGTGCTGGAAGATGAAGTTGCCCAGGCTGTAGAAGATCGGCTTGCCGCGGTAGAACTCGAGCCCGCGCAGCATGTGCGGTCCGTGGCCGACGAAGAGGTCGGCGCCCGCCTCGACGCAGGCGTGGGCGAACTCGACGATGAACTCGGCGGGCTCCCACATCTCGTCGAGCGGCTCGTGCGCGTGGATGCTCACCATAGCGAAGCCGGCCTGGCGCTTCGCCTCCTCGACCCAGCGCGTGATCTCCTGCAGGTCGCCCTCGTGGGCGCGCGTGCGCACGCGCATCTCGCCGGGCGTCTCGCCCGCGCGGAACGTCTGATCGAGGAACTGGACGTGGCCCGCCTCGACCGGCTCGCCGAACCCCATCCACTCGCGCCAGGCGCGCCACTTCTCCAGGCCGGTCGCCTCGGCGATCCGCCGAATCTCGGCCAGTGCCGGCTCGTCCACCTCGATGATCCGCTTGAAGCGCAGCGGGTTGAGGCCGGGCCGGCCGGGCAGATAGGGCGTTTGGTGGCCCGCGCGCTGGCTCGGCGTGAAGGTGGAGGCGCAGGCGACGAGCCCGACGCGCCCGCGCTTCGTCTCGAGGTAGGCCGGCAGGCGCGCTTCCCCGAGGTTGGCCCCGGCGCCGGCGCAGACGATGTCGGCCTCGCGCAGCGCCTCAAGGGTGAGCAGGACCCCGGCCTCCCCGTAGTTGAGCGTGTGGTTGTTCGCAAACGCGGTCAGGTTGAAGCCGAGCCGCCGCAGGTCGTGGGCGCAACGCGGATCGACCGAGAGCGCCATGCCGCCGCTCTCGACGACCGGTGTGCCCTGGAACCGCGAAAACGTGACCTCGGTATTGGTGAAGGCGACGTCGCAGCCGCGGATCAGCTCGGCCATGCCGGTGAACCCCGGATCGTCGAACTCCGGCAGGCGCCGGGTGATCAGGGCGTCCCCGGTCGCGGTCACGCGCAGACGCGTCGTCATCTGTCCATTCCTCCTCCCGGCCGACCGGCGCCGCCGCGGTCGGCCGCCGCCATCCTAGCGCGTGGCGGCCCGGCGCGCCGCGCCGGGGTCGAATCAAGATTGCGCCAAAGCCCGCCGGGACATAACCCGGCGCGGGGGTTCCCATGGGAGGGGCGGTAGCGTATACTTGCGCGAGCCGCGGCGAACCGCCGCGGCGATCGGCATCGGGAGGACGGAAGATCATGCAACAATTCTGCCGCGTGGCCGCGGTGGCGCTGGCTCTCACGCTTGCGCTCGCCGGCGTTGCATTACCAGGAGCGCAGGTGGCGGCCGCGGCGGACCCGCTGCCGATCCTCGTCACGATCGGAGACGGGGGCTTCAGCCCGCCGAGCCTGACGATCGACGTCGGCGGGTCGGTGGCCTGGAAGAACACAAGCGCTAGGGCGCGCGCCGTGAAAAGCGAGGTCGGGATCTGGGACTCGGGCAACATCCAGCCCAACGAGGTCTACATCCTCACCTTCAAGACGGCGGGCACCTACTTCTACAGCGACCCGACCAACACGAGCGCGGCCACGCGCGCCAGCGTCGTCGTCGGCAGCGGTGGGCCGATCTTCGGCAACGATCCGGGCGCCGGTCCGAACGCCGGCGGCACCCTGACGCCGATCAGCAGCAACGTTGCCACCGCGGCACCGACCGACTTCGGCGGCATCTGGGGCCAGCCGGGCACGGGGCAGGTCATCAACCCGGGCAACAGCATGCCGAGCCCGCAGCCGATCAGCGTGAGCGCCTACAGCGGCTACGGCTCGGGATCGTCGGGCAACGTCGGCACGACCTACAGCGGCGGCTCGGTCACGCCCGGCTACGGCACCTACGCCGGCGCCTACGCCCCCACCTACGGCTACGGTAGCTATGGCGGCTACCTGCCCGGCTACGGCGCCTACGGCAACAGCCTCTACGGCAGCACCTACGGCAGCGGCCTCTACGGCGGCTACTACCCCAACGGCAGCCTGTACGGCGGCTACTACCCCAACGGCAGCCTGTACGGCGGCTACTACCCCAACGGCACCGGCCTCTACGGAGCCACCGGCACCTACCCCTACGGCTCGACCGGCGTGGGCGGCGGGTATTACCCCTACGGCTCGACCACGCTCGGCGGCTACAATCCCTACGGCTCCGTGAGCAGCGGCTACTACCCCTACGGCACCACGGCCAGCTCGGTCGCCGGCACCTACCCCTACGGCTCGACCGGCGTGGGCGGCTACTCCCCCTACGGCTCGCTGAGTAGCGGCTACAGCCCCTACTCGCGCCCCTACGGCACCGGCTATGTCGGCGGCACCTACCCCTACGGCTCGAGCTCCAGCGGCTACTACCCCTACGGCAGCGGCTACTACCCCTACGGCTCGAGTTCGAGCGGCTACTATCCCTACGGCAGCGGCACCTACCCCTACGGCTCGGGTACCAGCGGCGGCTACTACCCCGGCTACTACCCGCGCTGACGCGCTGCGGTCGGGATCGGCTCAGCGGAGCCGCCGGCATGGTGCAAACGCCCCCGCCCTCAGAGGGCGGGGG
>JBHOQZ010000817.1:0-1041 GCA_042408635.1 Chloroflexota bacterium | reverse complement strand
GCCGACCACGGCACGCGTCTGGCCGCCCGCATCACGGGGCTGCCCGCCGGCGTCTACCTGATCGCACCCAACAGCGTGGTCTCGGCGCGGCCGGGAGGCGCACCCGGCCAACTCGAAGCCCGGCGCGTGACGGGCTTCACGAGCGATCTGGCCGGCGGATTCCTGCTGTCGGCGACCTCTCCGATGGAACTCGTGCCGGTGAGCGGCGGCCAGGCACTCCTCGTTTACGAGGTGGTGGCCCGCGAACCCTATGACGGCGTCACCGGCGCGGATTGGATCGAGCGCTTCGAGATTCCGCTCCAGGTGATCTTTGCCCAACCGGTCCGGCTTGGCAGTCCCTCGATTCGGGTCGGCTATGCTCCGCTGGCCAGTTCGACGGCCGAGCCGCGCTTCGAGGACTCGCTGGCCGCCGGACCGGCGTTTTCGCTGCTGGCGCAGCCGACGCTCAGCTACGTTGTGCTCCGCTACGCCTTCGGGGATCCGGCGCCCGTTATGCGGAACGTGACGGTCGGTTCGGAGAACCCGATTCTGGCAGGGAGCGTCACCGTGCTCCCGCAGACGGGCGGCCGCTGGCTCAGCGCGGTCGCCGCCGACGAGGGTGAGACGCTGCGCCTGGCGGCCGACCCGAGCGGACTGGCCGAGGGCCGCTACCTCGGCGCGGTCAGCTTTCGCCGCCGAAACACACCGCTCGAGCTCGCCGTGCTCCCCGTTCTGCTGGACGTAACCGCCGCGCCGGAGCTGGCGGTGGACAAGGCCCGGCTTGAGTTTCAAGCGCTCGAGGGCGGGCCCGCGCCGCCGCCCGAGGTGGTCTACGTGACCGCGCGCGTTCGCGCCCTGACTTTTACGGCTACCGCATCCACCTCGACCGGGGGCTCATGGCTTTCCGTCGCCCCTGACTCGGGCGGTACGCCGAAGAACTTGACGGTGTCGGTGGACGTGGCCGGTCTGGGCCCGGGGCGCTACGACGGTGCGATCGAGATCACCGCCGCGGGCGCCGCCAACTCGCCCGTCAGGATTGCGGTCACGCTCGAGGTCGCCGGC
>JBHOQZ010000806.1:0-1912 GCA_042408635.1 Chloroflexota bacterium | reverse complement strand
GACCAACGTGCTCTTCTCGGCGGTGCTGATCCTCGCCAGCAACCTCGTCGCCGACCTGTTCTACGGTGCGCTCGACCCGCGCATCCGGCTGCACTGACCGCTTCGCAGATCGAAAGGAGTTGACCGGTGACGGACCATACGATGCAGTTCGGCTACACGCTCCCGAACCGTGGGGTGCTCTTCGGCGTGACGACGGCGGCGGAGATGCTCGAGCTGGCCGAGATCGCCGACGGGAGCGGCGCGTTCCAGTCGGTCTGGGTGGGCGACAGCCTCTTCGGCAAGCCGCGCATGGAGTCGGTCGCCCTGCTCTGCGGCATTGCGGCGCGCACGCGGCGCGTGCGCCTCGGCCCGGCCTGCATGGCGAGCTTTCCCCTGCGCGACCCGATTCTGCTCGCCTACCAGTGGGCGAGCCTCGACCTGCTCGCTGAGGGGCGTTCGATCCTGGTCGTCTGCAATGGCCTGGTCGAGCAGGAGGGCGCCCAGGTTGAGGCCCGCACCTACCACGTCACGCCCGCCGACCGTGTCGGGCGCGTCGTCGAGGGGATGCAGATCCTCGCCCGGCTCTGGACCGAGGACAACGTCACCTTCCAGGGCAAGCACTACCAGTTCGAGGGCGTCACCATAGCCCCCAAGCCCGCTGCAAAGCCCCGGCCGCCGATCCTGCTGGCCGTCCACGCGCGCCGCAGCCAGGAGCTGATTGACCGCACCCACCGGCGGATCGTGCGCTACACCGACGGCTGGCAGACCGCCAGTCCCATGGTCGAGGAGGTCGCCGAGCGCTGGCGCGCCATCCTCCAACTGGCCGAGGCCGAGGGCCGCGACCCCGCCACGCTCCAGAGCAGCGTCTACCACAACTTCAACATCAACGAGGATCTCGAGACCGCCATCGAGGAGTCGCGCCGCTTCCTCGAGCTCTACTACGAGCCGGTGAAGTTCCCGCGCGAGTGGCTCACCGGCGAGAACTCCTGGGTCGCGACCGGCCCGCCGAGCAAGGTCATCGAGCAGTTCCGCCGCTGGAAGGCGACCGGCGCCGTCGATGAGCTGGCCCTGCGTGCCTGCTCCTGGGATCAGCGGGGTCAGATCAAGCGTCTGGTCGAGGAGGTCCTACCCTTCGTGTAGGCTGCTACTGGCGCCGCCACTCGGCCGCCACGTCGTCGAAGCAGGTGCTAGAGCCCGCCGCGGCCCAGATGCCGGCGAGGCCCGGCGCAGCGATCGCGTCGTCGGCCGCGCTCAGCACCTGCCGGTTGTCGAGCCAGACGAAGAGCGTGTTGTCGCTCATCGAGGCGCGCAGCTCCTGCCAGCGCCCGGCCTGAACCGACGCGCCGGCCCTGCCGAGGCTCGTCTCCGCGCCGTCGAGCACGCGCACCGCCTCGACGCTGCCCCGGGCCGCGTCCGCCCGCGCCAGGTAGTAGGTTCGGTCGCTCTGCGCCCGCAGCACGACGCCCGCCGCGCCGGCCGCAGCCGGCTCGAGCAGCGCCGATACGCGCCCGTCGAGGAAGCGGTCGGCGTCGCCGGGCGGGCTGGCGTCGCCGAGCAGGAGGAGCGCCGGCGCGTCGCCCTGCTGGCAGAGCGCATTGGAGGCGCTCGGCGCCCCCGGCTCCGCGCGCACGGTCCAGCCGGCGGGCACCGGCGCGGTCGCCTCCTCGAACGTGCGGCGGATCGAGCGCGCGGCGGCCGGCGAGAAGAACCGGACCGAGGGCGAGGCCGCGGCGGGCGGCGGTGGGGCGGGCGGTGTCGCCAGGGTGGCCACGGCGGGTGTGGGACGGGGTGAGACGGCCTCGCGCACGGCCGAGCCGAACTGCACCCAGGCGAGGAGGAGCACGAGCCCGGCGCCCGCCGCCAGCGCCGGCCAGCGCCAGTCGAGACTGGCTGATGGCCGCGACCGGGGTCGGTCAGCGTCCCCGCCGCCGGC
>JBHOQZ010000800.1:0-2763 GCA_042408635.1 Chloroflexota bacterium | reverse complement strand
GGTGTCGCCTACGGCGAACAGAATCGGCTGCCGACTCCGCCTCCCCCCGCGCTTGCCCTGAGCCTCGGCGCGCTGCTGGTGGCCGCGCTGCCCGCGGCTGCCGTGATCTGGCGCCGACCGGCCGCGCCGCTGGCCGCGGTGGGCGTGTTCGGCGTCGCGGCGCTGGGCGTGTCGTATCTGCCGGTGAGCTTCCAGGGGCGGCTGAGCTTCGGCGTGGTGCCGCTGCTGGCGATCGCGGCGGCGCCGGCGATCGCGGCGCTCTACGGTCGGACAAGTGCGCGAGGATCGGCGGCGCTCGGGTGCGCGGGCACCCGCGTCGGCCTGGCCGTCGCCTGCTGCCTGGGCTCGCTCCTCTTCCTGGGTTCGCTCGTCGGGTCGGTTGCGCAGCCGCGGCCGGCACCGGGCGGGTTCGGCGCGTTCCAGCCGGAGCGCACCGTCGCGGTCGGTGCCTGGCTGGCCGCGCGGACGGGGCCGGACGACGTCGTGCTGGCCGAGCTCGGGGTGGCGAACTACCTGGCGAGCGTCGTGCCAGGGCGCGTCTACGTCGGGCACCCGATCGCCACCTTGCGCTATGCCGAGAAGGTGGCGGCGCTGCGCCGCTTCGCCGCCCACCGGCCTGAGGAGGCGGAGGCCATGCGCCGCTGGCTGATCGAGAGCAGCATCGGCTACGTGGTCTGGGAGGTCGATGCCGCCGACGGCGCCGGCCCACCCTTGTTGCGCGCGCTGCCGCGCCTCTACTCGGTCGATGGCCTTGGCGTCTACCGGGTCGAGCCGGCGGCCGCCACGACAAGCGGCGAGGGCGGCTGATGCGGCGTTCCGCGGTCGACCCGCCCCGCGTACCGGCCGCCGTGGGACGGCCACCCGGCCCGTGGCACGCCGCTCCACCGGACCGGCTGCCCATCCCGGCCCCGCCAGGCGACTCAACGGCTGACGCCGAGGAGGCGGGTCATGGCGGGTAGCGCGCGTGTGGGGGAGGCCGCGGCCGTGCTGCGCGCCCGCTCGGCACCGGCGGCGTGGGCTGCCCTGGCCTGCCTCTGCCTGATCGCGCTCCTGCTGCTGGGTGCCCTGCTGGCGTACGTCCTCCTCTTCGTCAACGTTCCGTCCGGCTACAACAGTCGCTACGCCCTCGGCTTCGGGTCGGTCGAGGCGTTTCGGGCGATCTACCCCTACCCGCGCCTCGACCTTTCCGCCTCGGCCTTCGGCAGCCTGGGCGCGGCCACGCTCGGGCTCCTCTGGTGCCTCTACTTCGGCGCCGCGGCGGTGGTACGTGGTCCGCTCACCGGTGAGCCGCGGGTCGCGGCCGTGATCTTCGGCTTCGCCGTGTTGTTCCACCTGACGCTGTTCGCGCTGATGCCGCCGGTTCTCTCGAGCGACGTCTACCACTACGCCGCGTTCGGCCGCATGCTCGTTGGGTACGGCATCAACCCCTATGTTGTCCCGCCCGCCGCGGCCGGACCGGCTGCCGGGAGAGAACCGATCTGGGCCTATCTCGACTGGCCGGAATTGGTCACCCCCTACGGGCCGGCCTGGACGCTTCTCTCGGCGGCGCTGGCGCGCCTCGGCGGACATGACCCGCTGGCGATCGTCTTCCTCTGGAAGGGCGTGGCCGTGGCGGCGAGCCTGCTCATCGGGTGGATCATCTGGCGGCTGGCCCGTCAGCTCCTGCCGGGCTCGGAGGCCGCCGCGCTCGTCGCGTTCACCTGGAATCCTCTGGTAATCATCGAGGTGGCCGGCAGCGGACACAACGACGTGGTGATGATCGCGGCCGCGCTGGCCGGGGTGCTCGCCATCGCCCGCAGCCGGCCGCACCTCGGCGTCGCCCTGCTGACGTTGTCGGTGCTCGTGAAGTACCTGACGGCGCTGCTGACGATCCTGCTGGTTGTGTATCTCCTGCGGCGGCAGAGCGCGCCCGGCGCCCGGCTGCGCCTCCTCGTGCGCGCGGTGGTTGTGGCGCTGGGCGTGACGCTCCTGTGTCTGCTCCCGCTCGGCGTCGGCCCCGAGGTGCTGGGAGGACCGGTCTTCCACGCCGGCGAGGCGGCCGGCCGGAATCCGAGCCAAGTGGCGCTGCGCGAGCTGGCGGCGACCGGCCTCGCGGCCGTCGTCGAGCCGGCGCAGACGCGTCGCGCCGCCGCGCCGATCATCGCCCTGGCGCTCTACCTCGGCTTCGTGGCGTTCCTCGCCTGGGGCGTCTTGAGCATCTGGCGCGGCGGCGGTGAGCTGCGGCGCGTGCTCGTGGTCTTCGGCATCGCGGCGCTCGCCTACGTGACCGTGATCTACGGCTGGAACTACCCGTGGTACCTGGTGTCGCCGCTCGCGGTGGCGAGCGTGGTCGTCGGGCGGCCGGGTGGGCGACGCCTGCTGACCGTGACCAACGCGGTCGGTCTGTTCCTCTCTCTCCTCTATCCGCTGCTCGTGCCGTGGCCGCCAACCGGGTGAGCGACCTGTCCGCGCAGTCACGGCAGTCCCGCTGGGGATAGGAAGATCCGGCTACCTTCTGCCGCTGGGACCATTCGGCTAATCCCAATAGGAGAATCGACGCATAGGCGGCGTGACGCCACCAACCTATATTTCCATTCAGGTAGAGCCGGCTGCCGGCGGTGTTGAGGAGTGAGGGAGCGGAAGCGATGGACCTGACCTACGTGGTGATGCTCGTCAAGAACTGGCTCGGCATTGAGGAGGAAGAGGGGCAGGGCCTGGTCGAGTACGGCCTGATCATCGTGCTGGTGTCGATCGCCGTCTTCGCCGCCCTCCAGGCGCTGGGTG
>JBHOQZ010000798.1:0-6590 GCA_042408635.1 Chloroflexota bacterium | reverse complement strand
CGAGAAAAAGCGACGTTCCTCGCAGGACAGGACGGCCGCCGACGCTTAGACTTGAGAGAGCGGGGCCGGGATCGGCCGGAGCCGTCTCGCGGGCGCGGACCGGTGCGCGCTACCCTAACCAGCCTGGACGGCGACAGCCATAAAACTTGACAATAGCGCGCTCAAACCCTAGCATGATCTGCTATCCTCAAAGGAGATTCAGTGCTGATGGCGAGTATTCTGGACGAGATTCCTGACAATCTCGACCCCGACGATCTCGACGACGCCGAGCCGCTCGACGTCGACTCGATCGACGAGATCCCCGTGGTGCCGCTGCGCGACACCGCCGTGCTGCCGAACATGGTCGTGCCGCTCCAGGTGGCGCGCAAGACCTCGATCCGCGCCATCGAGAAGGCCGTCAGCGGCGACCACCGCATCTTGCTGGTGGCCCAGCGGGTCGGCAGCGACAAGATCGAAACCGAGAACCTCCACACCGTCGGCTGCGTGGGCACGATCGCGCAGTACCTGCGGCTACCCGATGGCGGCTGCCAGATCGTCGTGCAGGGGCAGGCGCGCGCGGAGGTCACCTTTTTCTCGCAGGTCGAGCCGTACCTGCGCGCCAACGTGACCATCCACCACGAGCGGTTCGAGCCGAGCGTCGAGGTCGAGGCGCTGATGCGCCTGGTGCTCGCCCAGTACGAGCAGTACCTGAACCTGAGCCAGACCGCCCCGGCCGAGGCGATGGCGGCGCTGCGCCGGATCGACCACCCGGGCCGGCTGGCCGACATGGCCGCCTACTCGCCCGACATGACCTTTGAGCAGCGCCAGGAGCTGCTGGCGACGTTCGACCCGGTCGAGCGGCTTCGCCGCGTCAGCTCGCTCATGGGCCACCAGATCGAGATCCTGGAGCTCAAGTCGAAGATCCAGTCCGAGGTCCACAAGGGCTTCGAGAAGACGCAACGCGACTACCACCTGCGCGAGCAGCTCAAGGCAATCCAGCGCGAGCTGGGCGAGGACACCAGCGAGGCCGCGGTCGCCAACGACCTGCGCGTGCGCATCGAGAAGTCCGGCATGCCCGAGGAGGTGCAGACCAAGGCGCTGCGCGAGGTCGACCGCCTGAGCGCGATGCCGCCCGGCTCGCCCGAGACCGGCGTGATCCGCACCTACATCGAGTGGCTGGTCGAGCTGCCCTGGAGCGTGACGACGCCCGACGTGGTCGACCTGGCCGAGGCGGAGCGCATCCTCAACGCCGACCACTACGGCCTCGACAGGGTAAAGGAGCGCATCCTCGAGTACATCGCGGTGCGCAAGCTGGCGCAGGGCCGCATGCGCAGCCCGATCCTCTGCTTCGTCGGGCCGCCGGGCGTGGGCAAGACGAGCCTCGGCCGCTCGATCGCCAAGGCGCTCGGGCGCAAATTCGTGCGCATGTCGCTGGGCGGCGTGCGCGACGAGGCGGAAATCCGCGGCCACCGCCGCACCTACGTGGGCGCGCTGCCCGGGCGCGTCATCCAGGGGATGCGCAACGCCGGCACGCGCAACCCGGTGTTCATTCTCGACGAGATCGACAAGGTGGGCGCCGACTTCCGCGGCGACCCGTCGGCGGCGCTGCTGGAGGTGCTCGACCCCGAGCAGAACGCGGCGTTCAGCGACCACTACCTCGAGGTGCCGTTCGACCTGTCGAACGTGATCTTCATCGCCACGGCGAACCTCCTCCACCCGATCCCGCCGGCGCTGCGCGACCGGATGGAGGTGATCGAGATCCCCGGCTACACCGAGGAGGAGAAGCTGCGGATCGCCGAGCAGTTCCTGCTGCCCAAGCAGCTCGAGGCGCACGGGCTCACCCCCGAGCAGATCAAGGTCGAGCACGCTACGCTCCAGCGCGTGATCCGCGACTACACCCACGAGGCGGGCGTGCGCAACCTCGAGCGCGAGATCGCCAACATCTGCCGCAAGGCGGCGCGGCGCGTGGCCGAGGGCTACCGGCGCACGATCCGCGTCAAGCCGGCCGACCTCGAGAAGCTGCTCGGTCCCACCCGCTTCCTCTACGGCGCGGCCCAGGAGCACGACGAGGTCGGCGTGGCGACCGGCGTCTCGGTCACCCCCTATGGCGGGGATCTGCTCTCGATCGAGGTGACGATCATGCCGGGCAAGGGCGACCTCCTGCTCACCGGCCAGCTCGGCGAGGTGATGCAGGAGTCGGCGCGCGCGGCGCTCTCCTACGCGCGCGCCAACGCCGAGCGGCTGGGCATCGCGCCGCGCTTCTTCGAGAACCACGTGATCCACGTCCACGTGCCGGCGGGCGCGGTGCCCAAGGACGGCCCCTCGGCCGGCATCACGCTGGCGACCGCGCTGATCTCGGCGCTGACGGCGCGGCCGGTGCGGCGCGACATCGCGATGACGGGCGAGATCACGCTGCGCGGCCGGGTGCTGCCGATCGGCGGGGTGAAGGAGAAGGTGCTGGCCGCCCACCGGGCGGGCATCAAGACCTTCCTGCTGCCCGAGAAGAACCGGAAGGACCTGATCGACGTGCCCGAAAGCGTCACGCGCAAGCTCGAGATCGTGCTGGTGGACCACATCGAGGCGGTGCTCGAGCGCGCCCTGCTGCCGGTGGTGGTCCGCGACGAACTGGCGGCGTAGGGGCGGGTCCCCTAACCCCCAATCCTGGGGGATCAGCAGGGCTGGTGCAGCGGGAGGTCACCTCCTTGCTCCCAATCCTCGGGGAAGCGGCGGGGCTGGTGTGGCGGGGCGCGCGCTGTCTCTCGGTCATGGGGAGCCGGCGGGGATGAGCGGTGAGGCATCGATTCGACGGCGAGGGCCGCTGCGCGGTGCGTCTGCTCACTGCTGCCTGCCTGTTTGGGGGTCTTGGCGGTGGCTCGCAGGCGGGCACCTTTGGGGCGGAGACGGCGGTGACCACACCGTCTCCGCCTGCTGCTTCTATGCCGCCTCCGGCCCAACCTACGCCTGGCGTCGTCGGGTCCACGCCGCCCACGCTGCCGACGCCGGAGTGGCGCGATCTGCCGCCGGCACCGTGGACGGCGCCCCCCCACGCCGGTGTTCGTGCCGCCTACGGCAGCGCAGCGGACCGCCGTCGCGCTGGCCACGCCGTTGCCCACGCCAGCCCCTGATCGCCGACAGCCAAACGCGCAGATTGCCACCAGTCCAGTGAGGATCCTGGCGGGCGCGCGTGGCGCGACCGAAACGACCAAAAATCTCACGGTTTACGCGGGCGGGATGCCAAAGACCCGGGCGGCGTTGGCGCCGAAGATGGCCGCGCGCTCAGTGTCACTCTTCCCGCTGAAGCGGGCGAGCGTCAGGGCGAGCGCGTTGCCGTAGCCCTCGCGGCCGCTCACCGGCGGGAAGTCGCTGCCCCACATCAGCCGCTCCGGCCCGAACGCCTCGTAGGCCAGCTCCAGGAGCGGCGGGATCGGCTCGACGAACGGGAACGGGTCGGTCACCGGCATGCGCCGCGTGGCAAACTCGCCCAGCCCGTGGATCTTCATCATCACGTGGCGGTGGCGGGCGAGCGCGAAGACGGCTTGCCGACGTGGCAGGGTACCCTCTGGGTGGCGTGGTTGGTCGGTGTCGGGCGTGTTGCCGCCGCCCAGGTGCTCGATGATCAGCGGCACGCCCGCCGTCGCCTCGACGATCGCGGCGAACTCGGGCGAGGCGAATGTCTCGGGCGTGCCGTTGACCGAGATCGGCAGCTTCAGCTCGGCCGCCTTGCGCCAGATCCGCAGCGGATCGTTGCCCGGTGAGCGCGAAGTGGTCCAGAGCCGCACGCCGTGCGCGCCCCGCTCGGCGAGGCGCTCGAGCTCGTCGGGTGCGTCGGGGCGCGTGGTGTCAACCGCTACGACCGAGACGAGCCGGTCGGGGTAGCGGCGGACGCAGGCGAACTGGTAGTCGTTGTCGGTGAGCCCGCGGATCTGGATGAGCACGGCCCACTCGACGCCGCAGCGGTCCATCTGGTGGAGCAGGCTCTCCACCGGCTCGTACCAAGGTAGCGCCGCGTGGCAGTGGCTGTCGACGATGCGCATCGCGCTTCCTCCTCCCTATCGGCGTGGCGTCTAGAGGCCGCCACCTGAGGAGGAGCAGGCCACGGGCGCATCCCGCTTCCTCCTCCGTGTCGGCGTGATGCCCGGCCACGATTCTGGGGCAAGGCGGAGCCGCTGCGCTACCCGCCGCGGACCGGGAGGGTGGAGGCCCCCGTACACCGCCACCCGCACGCAGCGACCCGGCTGGGAGAGTAGCGGGTTTCGCCCGGTCCAGCGCAATCGACACCCCCCATCGACGGCGACGTCGGAGCGCGGCAGCTCGATCGCCCGGAGCGGGGACGAGGTGGCGCACGGCCGGGCACAACGCGCCCGGCCATACGACCAGGTTCCCTCAGGATTGGGGGTAAGGGGGCCGCCAGCCTGGCCGCGGCGCGCCATGAAGGAGCGGCGGGCGATCCACTCTGGGATCGCCCGCCGCAGGGAGAGGTGGACGCCGGGGACGCTGTGTGGGGCTCAGTGCCCGGCGGTGTTCGGGTGGGCGCCGCCGCTGACCGGCTGGATCACCCGGAAGACGTCGGGGTTCTCGGGGCCCTCGACCTCGAGGAAGGCCGCCGCGCCCTTCTCCAACCGCCCCAGGCTGTGGTCGACCAGCGTGTACCGGCCGGGAACCTCGAGCTTGAACTCGACGATCGTCGCGCCGCCCGCTGGCACCAGCGTGGTCTGGATATTCCGCATCGCCTCGGTCGCGCCCTCGGGATAGACCCGGTCGAAGATCTCGCCGATGACGTGGAAGCTGCTGGTGATGTTCGGGCCACCGACCCCGAAGTAGATGCGCACCGTCTCGCCGACCTTGGCCCTGAGCGCCTGATCGCCGGTCAGGGCGCCGACGCTGCCGTTGAAGAGGATGAAGTCGGGCTGCTCGCTGAGCATCTTGTCGAGGGCGAAGTCGCGCAGACCGGTCGTGCCTCGCTCACCCTTCAGGTAGAAGTCGCCCTGCATCACGTAGAACTCGTGGTCGACCGGGGCCAGCCCCTCCTCGGGCTCGACGACGATCAGGCCGTACATCCCCGAGGCGATGTGGTGGGCCACCATCGGCGTGGCGCAATGGTAGACGTAGACACCGGGGTTGATCGCCTTGAAGCTGAAGGTCGCCGACTCGCCCGGGGGCACCTGGGTCGCCTTGGCGCCGCCGCCCGGACCCGTCACACTGTGCAGGTCGATGCTGTGCGTCACCTGGCTGTCGGGCGCGTTCTTGAAGGTCAGCTCCACCGTGTCGCCCTGGCGCACGCGCACCATCGGGCCCGGCACCGTGCCGCCGAACGTCCAGAAGTTGTAGGCGACGCCGTCGTCGAGGATCGCGGTGACTTCCTTCGACTCGATCTCGACCTGCACGGTCGCCGGCTCGCTCCGGTTGATCGGCGGCGCGATCGCGGGCTGCGGCAGCTTGTGCAGACCCTCCGGCATCGGCTTGGGGGTGTAGGTCGAGCGGCTCACCTCGGGCGCCGGCGCGATCGGCCGCGCCAGCTTGGCGCTGCCGCCGTCACCCACGAAGGTGGCCGTGCCCGTCATGCCCGCGTCCTTGTGGCCGGGGATCGAGCACTCGATCGCGTATTCACCGGCCTGCTCGGCGGTGACCGTCGCGCTGGCCGACTGGCCCGCCTTGGCCACGACGCGGAAGTTCAGATCCTTGATGACCAGGTCGTGCTCGACAACGCCCTTGTTCTCGAGCGTGATCGTCACCGGCTTGCCGGCCGGCAGGGAGATCGTCGACGGCTCGAACTTGAAGTCCTTGCCCACCACCTTGATCTCGCTGGGCAGGTCGCTGGCCGCCGTCGTGCCCGCCTTCGGCGCGGCGCCCCCGCCGAGGCCGGGCGTGCAGGCGGCACCGGCCAGCGCCAGCACCGCCAGCCCCGTGAGCGCGAGCTTCGAAAACCGCCCCGCTCGCTCCTGCAGGTTAAACATCCCCGTTCCTCCATCTCACCGCACCGACCTCTCCGGCCCCACTCTGGCAGATCTCCGGCGCCACTCCGTTGTGGCCGATCGGTGCTCTTGTCTGGCTTGATGGTACGGCGCGGCGGGGGCTCCTCTGGAGACCCGAAGGGGTGGGTTGCGGGTAGGCTTGCGCCGCGCGCGACCGTCGACGCCTCCCTACCCGTTCGGGTGGGAGCGGCGGGTGCGGTGGGTGGGGACGGTCGGCAGGAGGTTATGCGCCACCGGCGGGCTCGGGGCTCAGTGGGCGATGGGTCGGCCGGCTTGATGGGGTGGCCGGCAGGCGGCTACCCGCCGCCCGTCGGCTCAGGGGGCGCGGCCAGCCCGTGGCGGAGCGCGTAGGCGACGACCTGCGCCCGGTTGTGGAGCTGGAGCTTGCCGAGGATGTTCTTGAGGTGGTACTTGACCGTGTTCTCGCTCAGGTAGAGCCGGGACGCGATCTCCTTGTTCGTCGCACCTGCCACCAGCAGTTCGAGCACGTCGCGCTCGCGCGCCGTCAGCGGCTCCAGCAAACCGTCTGGCGCCCCGGCCGGCGGTGCCGCGCGCTCGGCCGGGGCCGTGGCGTGACCGGCGTTCAGGTCGACCTGCCTGGTCCCGGCCGGAGCGCCGGCCGCCGGTGGTGCAGCCGGC
>JBHOQZ010000419.1:0-1583 GCA_042408635.1 Chloroflexota bacterium | reverse complement strand
CTTCACCCGCGGCCTCCCACCGGCGGCCGCGGCGGCCGCCGCCCGGACCGCGGGCGACGCGGCGCTCGCCCGGCGCCTGCTCGACGCCGTCGCCATCATCGCCTGAGCCGCCCCACCCCGGCGCTCGGGGTGGCCTAGCTGCCCAACTGTGCTAAGCTACCCGCAGGGGCCTGCCGCGACACCGGCCGGGTGAGCCGCGGCGGGCTTTGCTATCGAGGAGTGTGGCGCGTGGATGCGAAGTGCTCGGCGGCGGAGCGAGGCGTCGGCGCGTCGGCGTGGGCCGTCGGCGTCCCGGGCTCGGCCGCGCGCGGCATGCCCACCGGCGCCGACTGGGTCGAGGCGATGTGGGCCACGCTCCAGGCGAAGCACGAGTTCTCCATGCTCCCGCACCCGATCCACCCCACCGAGCTGCCGGCTGCCGCCGCACCGCCTGGGGCGCGCGCCGAGCGCCCCGGCCCGCGCATCGTCTTCTTCGGCATGGCCTCGGACTTCGGCCTGGCCCACCTGCTCGCGCTCCTGCGCGCCGGGCTCCCCGTCGTCGCGGCCGTCACCAGCACCCGCCAGAAGCGCCACCGCTTCCTCCACGACGCTTTCTCCCTCGTCGAGCGCCACGCCGGCGTGCCCCGCCACGCCGTGCGCCGCATCAACGACCCGGAGGCGCTCGCCCTTCTCGCCGGCTACCGGCCCGACCTCATCGTGATCGCCAGCTTCGACCAGATCCTGCGCCGCAAGCTGCTCGCCCTGCCGCGCCTGGGCGTCATCAACTGCCACCCCTCCATCCTGCCGGCCTACCGCGGGCCCGAACCGCTCTTCTGGCAGATCCTCCACGCCGAGCCCGAATCCGGCCTCACCGTCTACCTCGTCGACGAGGGGATCGACACCGGCCCGATCCTCGGCCAGGCGGTATTTCCCGTCGAGCCCGACGAGACGGCCGGCAGCCTCGCCCGGCGCGCCACCTTCGCCGGCGTCCCCGTCCTGCTGGCGGCGATCGACCACCTCTGGCGAGGCGAGCCGCCCCCGCCCATCGCCGCGATCCGCCCGCCCTCCTATCACCCCTCGGTCGAGAGCCAGCCGATCGACTGGCGCCGCCCAGCGGTCGAGATCGCCCGCCTCGTGCGCGCCGGCAGCCCCGACCTGCCGCCCTACGGCATCGCGGGCCCCCGCCACCTCTACATCGGCCGCGCCGAGCCGGTGCCGGGCGATCCTGGCGGCGAGCCGGGCCAGGTCGTCGCCCGCATGCCCGAGTGGATCGACGTCGCTACCGCCCTCGGCCGGCTGCGCGTGCGCAGCCTCCTGGCGGAGCTGCCCGGCAGCCCCAACGAGCACCCGCCGCTCGGCCTCGACGTCGCCCCCGCCCGCTTCGATCCCGCCCCTACCTGAGCCGACCTACCCGGGCTCGCCGTCGCAGCGCGGCAGCTCTTGGTGTCGCATGGCGTTGGCACCCTGGTCGGCCGGCATGGGCCGCCGTCCCCCGCTGCCGGCCGCTGAGCGGTGCCCGCTGCTGCCGTGACCGGCCAGGCGCTGCTGTCAGGGGATGGTGTAGCGCACGATCGGCCGGCTGGCCTTGCGCCGGGCGACTACCT
>JBHOQZ010000794.1:0-2841 GCA_042408635.1 Chloroflexota bacterium | reverse complement strand
CGAGGCCCTGGCGGCGCGCGGCTACCCGGTCATGACACCGGCCGAGGTCGGCGCCGGGGGAACCGGGGAGCGCCTGCCCCGCCGCGCCGGCAACATTTGCGTCGCCGTGCCCGATCCGGCTGCCCTGGCGGCGCGCCTGGCGGAGCGCGGTGTGCAGGTCTGGAGCGGGGACGGACGCGTGCGCATCTCCACCCACCTCTTCAACGACGACGCGGACGTCGATCGCCTCCGCGCCGCCCTCGACGCCTGACCGACCTGATGGAGCTTCTCGTCCGGATCGCGCTCTCCGCGACCCTCATCGGCCGCGTCGGGCCAGGGCAGCCGGGGTCGCCGGCAACACCCAGGCTACTGCCAGGGTGCGTTGTCGCGGGCACCCGGTCGCGACGGCTCCCCCACGCGGTGAGGGAGGTGAGCGGTCGGCTTCCGGGCGTTGCCGGGATCGAGCCGGGCCGGCGATTGCGTGGTATGAATCTTGCAACTGGTCTAGACATGATCGTGGGCCGGTCGCCGGTCGGCGACCGGCCCACGCGGCACGTGGCCTCTTATGGCCTCGTGCCGGGGCGCCCCAGGAGCTACCATACGATGGCGATGCCGCGCGCACAACATCAACCGGTGGGGACGAGCGGGGGTATGCGTGGGCCGGCGAGGATCAGACAGGAGATCGAGGCGCATTTCGGTGCGGTGCCGCCCCTATTCGCCGCCGCCGAATCCACGCCCGAGGTGCTCGACCACCTCTGGCAGCAGACGCGCACGGGCTACCTCGACAATCCCCTCCCGCCCGTGCTCAAGGACGCGCTCGCCGCCGCACTCTCGCGCTACTGCCCCCGGCCCTACTGCCTGATCGTCCACGCTTGCGCGCTGGCGGCCCACAGCCTCACCGCCGCCGACATCCGGCGCCTGGTCGCGGTACCGCCGCCGGATGACGTCGCGCTCGCCACCCACCGCGCCCGACTCGCCGCCGAGACGGCGCCGTTGCCGACGTGGCCGCCGCTCGGCTCGCCCCTCGACGAGGCGCTGCGGGCCTGCTGCCTGCCCCTGTTCCGCCGGATCGATCGCGAGGGCCACCACACCACCCTCTTGCGCCGGCGCCTGCCGCCGCCCCTCTTCCACCCCCTGCTCGCCCTGCTCGCCTTTCTGCACGCTATGCACCTCTGGACCGAGGGCGCCGCGGAGCTCGACCACGCGGCCGACCCGCGGGTGGGCACGCGGTGGGACGACCTCTGCGCCGCCGAGCCGGCGCTGGCCGGCCTGGTGCGCGACGGCAGAACAGTCGAGCCGACACCGGTGGGCGGGCAGGCACCCCACGGCGACGTGGCAGCCGCGGCGATCACAGGGGTCTCGCCTGCCGAGGCGGCGCTGCGGGCCGAGGTGGCGGAGCTGCGTCGCCTCGAGGCGGCACAGCGCGCGAGCGCGCGGCGCGCGCCGAGGCCGCGGCGCTCGCCGGTCAGTTGCGCGAGGTCAACGAGCGGCTGATCGTGGCCGGCGTGCGCGCCCAGCAGCTCGCCGACGAGGCCGAGGCAGAGCGGCGCCGCCTGCAGCAGGTCCTCGATACCCTCCCCGAGGGTATCATCATCGTCGACGTCACCGGCCGCGTCACCGCGCTCAACGCCACCGCGGCCGACATCCTGGGCGACCGGCCGAACTTGCCGGGGTTGCGGGCCGCGATCGTGGCCGGTGTGGCCGGCGCTGAGCCGCCCGACCTTGCGCCCGACCCCGATGTCGCCATCGCCCGCTACCTGGACGGCTCGCTCTACCCGGTGGCGGCGCTGCCGCTGGTGCGGGCGGTGGTGCGCGGCGAGGTCGTGCGTGGGGAGCAGTTCCTGCTGCGCCACCACCGCACCGGCCAGGATGTGCCGGTGCTCGCCAACGCCGCGCCGCTGCGCAACCCCGACGGGCAGGTCGTGGGCGGGGTCGTCGCCTTCCAGGACATCACCACGCTCAAGGAGTTCGAGCGGGCGCGCGACGAGTTCCTCTCCGCCGCCTCACACGACCTCAAGACGCCGCTCACCGCCATCCGCGGCCTCACCCAGCTCGTGCTGCGCCAGCGCTACGACCTGCCCGAGCCCGAGCGCGCGCGCCTGGCCGAGCGCCTCAAAGGCATCGTGGCCGCCACCCGCCGCATGGACACGCTCATCAACGAGTTGCTCGACGTGGCCGCGCTCCAGATGGGCCGCTCCCTCGAGCTCATGCGGCGGCCGACCGATCTCGTCGCGCTCGTGCGCGCCGTCGTGGCCGAGCAGCGGAGCAACGCCGGTCGCCACCGTCTCGTCTTCGAGACTGGTGAGCCAGTGCTTATGGCGGACGTCGACCACAGCCGTCTCGGGCGCGCGATCGGCAACCTGCTCGACAACGCGCTCAAGTACAGCCCCGGGGGGGGTGTCGTCAGCGTGCGGCTGCGCCGCCAACTGATCCCCCGCGCTGCCGCGGGCGAGAGCTCGGGTGACGCCGCGCCACCCAGCGCCTGGGCCGAGATCGAGGTCTCCGATCAGGGGGTCGGCGTTCCGCCGGCCGACCTGCCGCTGATCTTCGAGCGGTTCCACCGGGGCGGCAATGTCGTCGGCCGGATTGCGGGCACGGGCATCGGGCTCGCCAGCGCCCAGCAGATCGTCAAGCACCACGGCGGCGAGATCAGCGTCACCAGCCGCGAGGGCGCCGGCTCGACCTTCACGATCCGCCTGCCGCTCGGACCCGCCTGAGGCCGCCGCACGCTCCCGGCCGTGCCCGCGCCCACGTCTTCTCTGAACCGCGACCCCCACAGAGCCGCGGCGCGCACGCCGCCCCCTGCGACCTCACCGCCGGGCTGCGCCACCGACCCGGCCGCGCCGCGACGCGCTGCCCGGC
>JBHOQZ010000418.1:0-3866 GCA_042408635.1 Chloroflexota bacterium | reverse complement strand
GACGCCGGGCAGCACGCCGCCCGACGCGACCGAGATCTACGCCGAGGGGCTGCGCATCCCGCCGCTCAAGCTCTACGACCGCGGCGTCCTGAACGAGACGCTGGTCGCGGTGATGCGCCGCAACAGCCGCACCCCCGACTTCCTGATGGGCGACATCAACGCCCAGATCGCCTGCGGCCGCGTCGGCGCGCGCGGCATCGTCCGCCTCTGCGAGGAGTACGGTCCCGCGACGCTCCTGCGGGCAGTCGACCAGCTCATGGACTACGCCGAGCAGCTCACGCGCGCCGAGATCGCGCGCTTCCCCGACGGCGTCTACCGCTTCGAGGACTACCTCGACCACGACGGCATCGAGCTGGACCGGCCGGTGCGGATCGCGGTCACCGTCACGATCCGCGGCTCCGACCTGCACGTCGACTTCACCGGCAGCAGCCCGCAGGTGCGCGGGTCGATCAACTCGGTGCCCTCCTCGACGCGGGCGGCGGTCTACTACGTCGTGCGCGCCATCACCAGCCCCGACATCCCCAACAACGACGGCTGCTTCCGCCCCGTCACGATCCACTACCCGCCGGGCAGCGTGGTCAACCCCAGCCCGCCCGCCGCGGTGAGCGTGCGCACCGCCACGATCAAGCGGGTCGTCGACGCGCTGCTGGGCGCCTTCGCCCGGGCGGTGCCCGACCGGGTGCACGCCGCCTCCTGCGGCAACCTGGCGGTGATCATGCTGGGCGGGCTCGATCCGCGCGACGGCCAGGGCTACGTCACCTGGCTGGGCGTGCCCACGGCCGGTGGGATGGGCGCGCGGCCCGGCAAGGACGGCATCGACGTCATCGACACCGACGTGACGAACTTGATGAACGAGCCGGTCGAGGCGATGGAGATGGGCACGCCCGTGCGCCTCCACGCCTGCCGCCTCTGGACCGACTCGGGCGGCGCCGGGCGCTGGCGCGGCGGGCTCGGCTACACCGCCTGGGCGGAGCTCCTGCGCGGGGAGGCGACCCTCTCCCACCGACGCGACCGCCACGACTTCGCGCCCTGGGGGCTGTTCGGCGGGCACCCCGGCACCCTCTGCCGCACCGTCCTCCACCGCCAGGACGGCCGTTGCGAGACGCTCCCCTCGAAGATCGTGACCCGCCTGGGGGCGGGCGACCGGCTGGAGATCTACACCAACGGCGGCGCCGGCTACGGCGACCCGCTCGACCGCCCGCCCGAGCTGGTCCTGCGCGACGTGCTAGACGGGCGCGTCTCGCCCGAGGCCGCCGCGCGCGACTACGGCGTCGTGCTGGCGGCTGGGGTGACTGTCGACACGGCGGCGACCGAGGCGCGGCGGGCGCGGCTCCGGGCCGAGCGCGGCCCGATCACCTGGACCTTCGACCGCGGGCCCGACTACGCGCGGCGCCTGGGTCGGCCCCGCCGCGAATGACGCCGCAGGAGGCAGCCGTGACGCTCGACCCGATCACGCTGGAGGTGATCCGCTCGCGGCTCGAGGTGATCGCGGCGGAGATGCAGGCGACGCTCCTCAAGAGCGCCTTCTCGATGATCATCAAGGAGGCGGCCGACGCCTCCTCGGCGCTCTTCGACGCGCAGGGGCGCATGCTCGCCCAGGCCGCCGCGCTCCCCGCCCACCTCGGCATGCTCGTGCCGGCGGTCGAGACGATCGTGCGCACCTTCCCGCCCGCCACGATGCAGCCGGGCGACCTCTACATCCTCAACGACCCCTACAACGGCGGCACCCACCTGCCTGACATCTGCCTCATGGCGCCTGTCTTCGTTTCGGTCCCCGGCCCGGACGGGGTCGAGCAGCGGCTCGTCGCCCTCAGCGGCAGCCTGGCCCACCACCAGGACGTGGGCGGCAAGGCGCCCGGCAGCACACCGCCGGACGCGGTCGACCTCTACGCCGAGGGGCTGATCCTGCCGCCGCTCAAGCTGCACGACCGGGGCCGGCGCGACGAGACGCTCTACGCGCTGATCGCGCGCAACGTGCGCATCCCGCGGATCGTGCTGGGCGACATCGACGCGCAGATCGCCTGCGCGCGGGTCGGCGAGCGCCGCCTGGCCGAGCTGTTCGCCGAGTATGGCTTCGAGACGGTGACCGCCGCCTTCGACCAGCTCCTCGACTACGCCGAGCGCCTGACGCGGCTCGGCATCGAGACGATCCCCGACGGCAACTACCACTTCGAGGACTTCGTCGACGACGACGGCATCGACATCGGCCGGCCGGTGCCGATCCGCGCCCGCGTCGACGTGCGCGGCTCCGACCTGCACGTCGACTTCACCGGCAGCAGCCCGCAGGTGCGCGGCGCCATCAACTCGGTGCCCTCCTCGACCATGGCGATCATCTACTACACCGTGCGCACCGTGACCAACGCCATCCACCAGCACCACCCCGGCGCCGGCTCCGACCAGCCTGCGCCGCCTGGCCTGCCCGGATCGGGCAGGCGAAGCTCCGCCGACGCTGCCTCGGCCGACTCCGCCATCCCCGACAACGCCGGCTGCTACCGCCCGGTGACGGCCTACTTGCCGGCGGGGAGCATTGTCAACCCGCGCCCGCCCGCCCCGGTGAGCGTGCGGACGGTGACGATCAAGCGGGTGGTCGACGTGCTGATGGGTGCCCTGGCGCAGGCGATCCCCGACCGCGTCCACGCCGCCTCGAACGGGCAGCTCGCCTCGTTCAAGCTCGGCGGGCTCGACCCGCGCACCGGCAAGGTCTACGTGACCAACGCCGGCGTGCCGACGGCAGGGGGGATGGGCGCGCGGCCGGGCAAGGACGGCATCGACGTCATCGACACCGACCTCTCGAACATGACCTGCCCGCCGGTCGAGGCGACCGAGCAGGACTACCCGCTGCGCGTCCACCACATCCGGCTCTGGACCGACTCGGGCGGCGCCGGGCGCTGGCGCGGCGGGCTCGGCTACGAGGCGGCGTGGGAGCTGCTGCGCGGCGAGGCGACCTTCACCCACCGGCGCGACCGGCACCGCTTTCGGCCCTGGGGGTTGTTCGGCGGCGGCCCGGCGCCCGTCTGCGCCACCCGGCTCGTCCGCGATGGCACGGAGCGCGAGGTGCCCGGCAAGCAGGTCTTCCCGATCCGCGCGGGCGATCTGGTGCGCGTCTGGACGACGGGCGGCGGCGGCTACGGGAACCCGCTGGCGCGCCCGCCCGAGACGGTGCTGAGCGATGTGCTGGACGGGCGCGTCTCGCCCGAGGCCGCCGCGCGCGACTACGGCGTCGTGCTGACCCCCGCCCCGGCGGGCAGCGTTGACCGCTTCGCCATCGACCAGGCCGCGACGGCGGCGCGGCGAGCCGAGCTCGCGGCGCGGCGCGGGGCTTCCGAGCAGGCGGTAGACCGTGGCGAGCCGATCCCGGCGGCCGGCGGTGACGGGGACGGGGATGGCGATGGTAGCTGACGGCTGCCCGGCGCGCCCCCAGCCCTCCCCGCCGTTGGTCCGTGTCGCGGTGCCGAACCGTGACGCTGAGGTTGCCGACCCGAAGCCCGGCGGGAGGGGCTGATGCTGCGGATCGGCATCGACGTCGGCGGCACCAACACCGACGCGGTCCTGATGGACGGGCGGAGCGTCCTCGCCTGGGCCAAGCGGCCGACCACGCCCGACGTGACCGCGGGGATCCGCCACGCGCTCGCGGCGCTGCTGGCGCAGGCGCGGATCGCGCCGGGCGAGGTCGGCGCGGTGATGCTGGGCACGACCCACTTCACCAACGCGATCGTCCAGCGCCGCGACCTGGTCAGGACCGCCGTGCTGCGGCTCTGCCTGCCGGCCGGCGCCAGCATCCCGCCGCTGTTCGACTGGCCCGACGACCTGCGCGCGGCGATCGGGGGGCACGGCGCGTTGCTCCACGGCGGCCACGAGTACGACGG
>JBHOQZ010000792.1:0-1542 GCA_042408635.1 Chloroflexota bacterium | reverse complement strand
GGTCGAGCCAGAGCAGGTGGTTGCCGAACGCCAGCCCGAGCGTCGTCGCCAGGAGCAGCCAATCGCCCGCCGCGGGCCGACCGCGCCGCTCGATCCGTAGCCACGCCGGCTGGATCAGCAGTGCGAGCGGGATCAGGAGGACCACAGCGTAGCGCTCCCAGGCGACCGGCGCGACGATGAGGGAGGCCGCCAGCCAGAGCGCCAGACTGCCATCGGGGGGCGCGGCACGGTGGGCGCCACGCCACGCCGCGGCCGCCGTCGCCAGCACGACCAGTGCCGAGGTCGCCAGGGTCAGCGCGCGTGCCTCGGGCACCAAGGGCGCCGGGTGCGTTTGCGGCACGCTCTGACCGGCGTTCGCGAGCCAGAGGCGCAGGAAGAAGCCGCCGAGCGACTGGTTTTCGAGCCAGGGTGTGCCGGCCGCGTGGTTCGGCAGGATCGCGGTCTGCCAGGCCAGGTGGGCCGCCGGACTTGCCCCCGCCAGCGCCGCGGGGAGCAGCGCCGCGGCGGCCACGGCCAGGGCGAGCAGCCGGACTCGGTCGCGCCGGACCAGCAGGTCGACCGCCAGGAGCGCGGGCAGGATCTTGATCGTGGCTGCCAGCGCGAGCAGCGACGCCGCCAGTCCTTCGCGCCGGGAGCGTCGCGCTGCCAGGCAGCCAACCAGGAGTGCAAGGAGCACCGGATCGAGCTGGCCGCCGGCAAACGCGTCGGCCGTCGGCTGGAAGACGGCGAACAGGAGCGCCAGCGCGGCACCGAGCCCGCTGCCGAGCGGCGCGCCCAGGTGCCGCAGCAGGAGCCAGAGCGCCCCCGCGTTGCAGCCCCGGCTGAGGACCGTCCGGAGCCCGACCGCGAGCACCCGCGGCACCAGCGTGAACGGCAAGAGCAGGACCGCCACCAGCGGCACCTTGTTGTAGACACGCGCGTAGGGCTCGGCGCGCGCCGCTGCCGGGTCGTAGAGCGGCTCGCCGCCACGGAGCTGGGGGGCCGCGTCGAGCAGGACGCTCAGGTCGTAGAAGTCGCCGCGCGGCAGCTCGACGAGTCGCCACCGGGCGACGGCGCCGGCAAGCGCCAGCACGACCGGCACGCCCGCGCGCGAGCCGATTCCGGCGAACCCCACCCCCAACCGATCCGGGTGGGGCTCCGCCGATGGAGCGCCCGGTCGAGCCCTGTCGATCCGCAACAACCGCATCCCGACGTTGCCCCCGCGTCTCGGTTTAGCCGCCGTTCGGCGCGGGCCACCGCGTGCCGAACGCACTCTACGCTACCGCAAGGCGTCCCCCAACCGAAAGCGAGCGGATGTCAGGCAGGCTGCGGCGCCTGCCGGACCGTGACACCGATGCTCCACGGAAGACAGATGGTGTGTTGTGTGGCAACGTGGGCATCGCGGCGCCGGAGCGTCTCGGTTGGGGTCGGACGGTTGCCTGGCGGGCACGGAACCTGCACAGCGGTAGGCGCACCAACAGCTCTGCCGCCTGAATGGCGTGCCCGGGCTCGTCGCCGAACGCGCCGCGTCGGTGGCGCTTCCCCCGCACCCGCGGGCCCGGC
>JBHOQZ010000786.1:0-1371 GCA_042408635.1 Chloroflexota bacterium | reverse complement strand
GGTGTTGGTGTGGGACAGCGTGCGGGAGGTGAGGTCGGGAAAGGCGGCCCTGTAGACCGCCCGGTTGGGAAACCAGAGCGGTGTCCCGGTCCGCGCTGCCCTGGCCAGCGGCAGCGGCGTCTCGATGGGGATGCGGCGCAGCGGGTCGACGATGTGGCTGGGCAGGCCGCGGTCGCCCAGGAGCTCCAGTTCGCCGGCCTCGGTCAGTACCGCCACGACGCCAGCGGCGGCCCCGACCGCCTCGATCCCCTGCTCGACGATCACCGCGGCGATCTCGGTCGGCGTCAGGGCGCGGGTGAGCGCCGAGGTGATCTGCTGGAGGCGGCGCGTCTGCTCGGCCGCCGCGCGCGCCAGGCGCTCGCTGTGCTCGAGCGCGGCCCGCACCCGCACCTGCCCGGTGATATCGCGGGCGATGGTGGCCGCGCCGATGATCTGGCCCGCCGCGTCGGCGATAGGCGAGATGCTGATCGACACGTGCAGGCGCTCCCCGTCCTTGCGCATGCGCACCGTTTCGTAGTGCTCGATGCGCTCGCCCCGGCGCAGTCGCTCCATGATCGCCGGGATCTCGTCGCGGCGCTCGGGCGGGGCAAGCATGGCGATCGGCGCGCCCACCGCCTCGGCCGGCGTGTAGCCGTAGAGCCGCTCGGCCGCGGGATTCCAGAACGTGATGACGCCGTCGAGTGTCTTGCCGATGATGGCGTCGTTCGAGCTCGCCACGATCGCCGCGAGGTAGCGCGGCGCCGGTTCCAGCGGAAACGCCTCAGATGGTGCCATCTCGTTCAGCATCCGTGCCCACGATCGAACATGCCCCCGATGATAGCAGCGGGCAGGCGCGCGCCCGCGTGGCCGGCGACGTCATGGCGCGTAGCTGGAACGCCCCTGGATGCCCCAGTGACTGTCGACGCGGGTGACGATGTAGAGCGAGCGGTAGGAGGCGAGCACGGCGCCCGCCGCGTCGAGGCGGGTGAAGCGCACGGCCAGGTGGACCTTCTCGGCCGAGCTGTGGATGACCGTGCGCTCGTCCCACCGGCTGCGGTGCCAACCCGCCTCGAAGCCGCGCGCGATCCGCGCCTCGCCCGAATCCGCAAACTCCGCTGGCGTGGCAAAGATCGTCACGCGGCCGCCGGCAAAGCGCACGTGGGGGTAGTTGAGGGTGGCGGCCTGGCGCCCGAACTCGCGCGCGTTCAGCGCCGCCAGGAACTCGTCCAGCACCGCCAGCGCCGCGCGCTCGCTCTCGGCGTTCCGCTCCTCGCTCATCGCCCCCTCCTTGCCGGGTCGCTCCCGGCCCGCCTTCCCTCGGCGACCGCCCCGCCGCTCAGCCGGTGGGCGCAGCCGATCGAGGGCCGCTCGCCGCCCCGCGCCGCGCCCGGC
>JBHOQZ010000785.1:0-3420 GCA_042408635.1 Chloroflexota bacterium | reverse complement strand
GCCGGGCGGCCCCCCGCGCGCACCCCCTCGGTCGGCCCGCGGCCGCCCGCCGCGCCGAAGACGACGATGAACCCGGCCAGGCCCATGATGACGGCCGAGCCGAGGAAGGCAGCGCGGTAGCCAAGCCACTCCGCCACCGCGCCGCCCAGCAGCGGCCCGAGCGAGACCCCGGCGAAGCCGCAGGTCTGCACCACGCCAAGCGCGAGCCCAAGCCGGTCGCGCGGGGTGCCCACGGCGATCATCGTCATCGCGGCCGCGTTGACCCCGGTGAAGGCGCCCTGGATCACGCGCAGCACGAGCAGTTGCTCCGGGCTCTGGACCAGCGCCATCAGGGCGACGATGACGACCGCGCTGAACGTGGCGCGGTAGACCATCAGGCGCGGGCCGTAGCGGTCGGCCACCGAGCCCCAGATCGGCCCCATCAGCGCCATGGTGGCCGAGGAGCCGGCGAAGATGGCGCCGGACCAGAGCTTGACGGCGGCGTCGTCGACCACACCCAGGTCGCGGTGCAGGTAGAGCGGCAGGAACGGCATCGCGAAGCTGAAGCCGGCCGACACCACGAGCTGGAACGCCGACATCGCGGCGAGGGTGCGCCGCCAGGCGCCGGACGCCTCCATCACCCCTCCGAGGGCTCGACCCGCCGCCCGGTCAGGTGGCGCCCCGCCGCGCACCGCGGGCGGCCCCGGCGCGCCGCGCGGCCGGGGATGCCTCCCGGCAGCCGGGGGCGCCCGGCGGCGCCCAGAGGCGCCCCCACGGGCACGGGCGCGCCGGGCCCCTCCTGGTTGCGCCCGGCCCGAAGTCCGTCCATCGCCCGGCACCTCCTCGTCAGCTCCGCGGGCATTGTACTGCCGAATTGCCGGGCGGCGGGCGGCGGGTGGCGGGCGACGACAGGAGGGCGCGGTCCCGCCCGGCGGCCGGACACGCCACGCCCCGGAAGAGAGCTGGTCTCCCGGGGCGTAGCGCTGCGCGTGGCACCCAGTCGGGTAGCGTCGCGGAGGTTGGGGTTAGTCCAGTTGATCGGCTGTGTACCACTCCCAGGTGGGAGACCACAGGTGCGAGCTGCCGTTTCCCCCGACGAAGCGGTACGGATTCCAGACCCAGACGCCTTCCGGCGTCGTCCCGTCCTCACCGGCCACGACCACGACCTGCACGATCGTCACATCGTCCGGCCAGGGTGGCCGCTCTCTCGGCGTGGCCTGCGCCTGCCGCAGCACGGCCGGCGTGAACGTCCAGCCGGGGTGACCCGCGATCAGCCGGCCCGTGGGATCCCAGACCCAGAGGCCCGGCGCGCCGTCGGGGCCGTGCGCCGCGAACTCGGTCGTCACGAGCGCCCGGTTCGCCGGCGGGAGCGGCTCCGCGTGGGCGGCGGCCAACACGGTGATGAACGAGACGAGGGCCAGGGCGAGCGCCAGGAACGCGCCGAGGCGCCGCAGGTGATGCCGCATCGCTTTCGCCCTCCTCATCAGACCCGGATCGCGAGGCGGCGAGTCGTTGGATTCTCACCCGTGAAGCGCCCCCTCGACGGCAAGAGTGGCACGATCCGTGCCGCCCTGTCTGTTGCCCCCGCGACACACCGGCCGAATCGGCGCCGCGGGCACGCATTCTGCGCCGAGCATGGGGTGACCGGGAGACACGCGACCCTGCGGTGCCCCGCCGCTCATGATGCGGCTGCAGCGGGCGCCGCTGACCCCATCGACACAGCCCGCGACCTGGAGGGCGCACAATGCACGGGATGAGCGACACCACGACCAGCGCGATCGAGGCGGTGCGGGGGGCGGCGCTGCCGCTGACCGGCGCGGCGGCCGACTTCGACCCCCTGCTCGACCTGATCGGGGACGCGCGCCTCGTCCTGATCGGCGAGGCCTCGCACGGCACCCACGAGTTCTACGCGACCCGCGCCGCCATCACCCGACGGCTCATCGAGGAGAAGGCCTTCACCGCGGTCGCGGTCGAGGCCGACTGGCCCGACGCCTACCGCGTCAACTGCTACGTCCGGGGAGTGAGCGACGATCGCTCGGCCGAGGCGGCGCTGGGCGGCTTCAAGCGCTTCCCCCAGTGGATGTGGCGCAACACCGATGTAGTGGACTTCGTCGACTGGCTCCGCCGCCACAACGACGCCCGCCCCCCCGAGGCGCGCGTCGGCTTCTACGGCCTCGACCTCTACAGCCTCCACGCCTCGATCGAGGCGGTGATCGGCTACCTCGAACGGGTCGACCCCGAGGCGGCCCGCCGCGCCCGGCAGCGCTATAGCTGCTTCGACCACTTCGGCGAGGACCCGCAGCTCTACGGCTACGCCGCCAGCTTCGACCTGGACCACTCCTGCCAGCGGGCGGTGGTAGAGCAGCTCGTGGAGCTGCGCCGCCGCGCCGCCGACTACGCGCGCCGCGACGGACGGATCGCCGAGGACGAGTACTTCTACGCCGAGCAGAACGCGCGCCTGGTGAAGAACGCCGAGGAGTATTACCGCACCATGTTTCGGAGCCGCGTCTCGTCGTGGAACCTGCGCGACTGCCACATGGCCGAGACGCTAGACGCGCTGGTCGCCCACCTCTCGCGCGGCGGCCGAACGGCGCGGGTCGTCATCTGGGAGCACAACTCCCACCTGGGCGATGCGCGCGCCACCGAGATGGGGCGGCTGGGCGAGATCAACGTCGGCCAGCTCGCCCGCGAGCGCTACGGCGACGACGCCGTGCTCATCGGGTTCACCACCTACACCGGCACGGTAACCGCCGCCTCGGACTGGGGCGCCGAGGCCGAGCGCAAGCGCGTGCGGCCGGCGCTGCCGGGTAGCTACGAGGCACTCTTCCACGCGGTCGGCGTGCCGAACTTCCTGCTGCGGCTCGACGAGCCGACCTCAGCCGATCCAACCTCGGAGGCTCGGGCGGTTGCCCGGGCGGCGCTGGCGGGACCGCTGCTCGAGCGCGCCATCGGCGTGATCTACCGGCCCGAGTCGGAGCGGCTGAGCCACTACTTCAACGCGCGCCTGCCCGAGCAGTTCGACGCCGTGATCCACTACGACGAAACGCACGCCCTGCAACCGCTCGAGCGCACGCCGCTCTGGGAGCGGGGCGAGCTGCCCGAGACCTTCCCGTTCACGGTGTGATCGGGCGTGCGCACGGCTCGTGGCGAGGGTGAGCTGCTCGAGACACCAGCCCCCGGGGGATCAGCGGGGCGGGCGGACCGACCGCGCGGACGGGGTGAGGCGGGGTGCGGGCCGCGCGGGCGCGGTCGTTCCCGCCTCGGGCACGTTCAGCTCGAAGATCCAGGGGCCGCGCACCTGGACGGCACGGCTCTCGATCGGGGCGTCGACCGGGCGCAGCCAGAGCGAATCGATCTGGAGACGCATGGGCAGGAGCTGCCAGGCGGGCCGTGGCAGGTGGGCGCGCCAGAGGAACAGGCGCTCGGCCCGGCTGGAGCGGG
>JBHOQZ010000783.1:0-4121 GCA_042408635.1 Chloroflexota bacterium | reverse complement strand
GTAGGGCACGGGTTCCCCGAACGCCGTCGAGCCGCTGAGCACACGGCCGCCCTCGCCCTCGGCCCGCCTCGCCAGCTCGGCCGCGAAGCGCGACTTGCCGATCCCCGCCTCACCGCTGATGAAGAGCGCGCCGCCCCGACCAGCCGCCGCCACTGCCCAGGCCGCCCGCGCCTCCGCCAGCAGCGCGTCGCGCCCCACGAACGGGAAGCACGCCCCCATCGCACCGGCTAGAGCGCTCGGCGGCCGACCACCGACCCCGGCCCCGGCCCCGGCAGCCCCGAGGGCAGTGGGGGCGCCGGACGTGGGCGCGGCGGCTTCCGGCACACCGCCCAGGCCGGGCAGCGGTGCGTTGCGCACGATGGCCGCGTGGAGCGCCATCGTCTCGGGCATCGGCGCCACACCGAGTTCGGCGCGCAGCCGCTGCGCGAACTCGCGGAAGACGGCCAGCGCCCTGGCGCGGTCGCCCGCCTCGTAGTGCAGCGCCATGAGCTGGCGCAGCGTCGTCTCGCGCAGGGGGTCCAGGCTGAGCAGGTGGGCAGCGTGCCGGATGGCGCCGGCGGCATCACCAGCGACGCGGTAGCGCGCGACCAGCGTGTCGAGCGCGTCGAGGAAGCGCACGCGCAGCCGCTCGCGCTCAGCAAAAACCCATTCGTCGTGCAGCCCCTCGAGGAGGTCGCCCCGGTAGAGGGCGATCGCCGCCTCCAGCCCCTCCGGGTCGGCGGCCAGGCGCTCGAACTCGGCCACGTCGAGCCAGGCGGGCGCCTCCGGGTTCCAGCGGAGGTGTTTGCCGCTCACGATCGCCCAGGGCCGGTCCGGCGGGGCAGGCGGCAGCGCCCGCTGGAGGTGCCAGAGGTGGCGCCGGAGGTTGGCGCGCGCGCCCGACTCGGGCGCGTCGGGCCAGATGGCGCGGGCCACGGCGTCGCGTGGCAGCGCGGGGTCGCGTTGGAGGAGGAGATAGGCCCAGAGCGGCCAGGTGCGCGGCGGTGCGTTCAGCGCGAGCGGCGCGCCGTCGAGCTCGAGCGCCGACGCGCCGAAGAGCCTGATCCGCAGCATGGGCGCCCCCCGTCCCCGCCCGCCGTCCCAAGCACTGACCAGAGTGTAGCGATTTGTTCAGTCGAGCACAAGATGGTTGGGTCCTTCACCGCCCTCCGCGTCACACCTCTGCCTTGTCTACGCGGGCGCGTTACGGATCGCTCCGTCGGCCTCCTGGCGTGAGCCGGCGCGGGCGCAGCGGCAGCCCGCCCCGCGGGCGTAGCGTGACAAGCGCCTCCGGCACGACCGGGCGATCGGAAGCCGGCGCCAGGTCGTAGCGCGGGGCGATCGTGGCCATGATGAGCTGCGCCTCGGTCAGCGCGAAGGCGCTGCCGATGCCCATGCGCGGCCCGCCGCTCGCGTGACGGTGCCACGGCCACGGCGCGGCGAATTGACAAGACAGAAGGCGCCCGGCTAGGATTGGCCGCACAGCCGCCCGCTTCGGCGCGTGGCATGGGAGATCCGTGCAGGGGGAAGGGAGGAGATCTCCGGTGGGGAAGGGCTTGCACACACTGTACGCACGCTGCCATCGTCTGTCACGCTGCTCACGAGCCTGGTGATGTGCCTGGCGCTCCTGTACACCGCGCTGCCGGCCGCCCTGGCGACGGCGCAGGCGCGCGGGGAACTGGTGTGGATCCTTGACGGGGAGCCCGACATCCTCGATCCGCACGTGACGACGCTCGCGGCCTCGTCGAACATCAACATGCGCATGTTCGACAACCTGATCAACCTGGGCACGGACAACAACTTCTACCCCGGCCTGGCCGAGAAGTGGGAGTACACCTCCGACTTCAAAGTGTACACCTTCTGGCTGCGCAAGGACGCCCGCTTCCACGATGGGGAGCCGGTGGACGCCAAGGCCTGGGAGTTCTCCTTCAAGCGCATGCTCGACCCGGCGACCAAGTCGCAGCTCGCGCCCTCCTACGTCGGCCCGCTCGACCGGTTCGAGGTCGTCGACGACTACACCTTCAAGCTCTACTACAAGGAGTCGTACCCGGTCCTCTTCAACCGGCTCGCCCGGCCGATCATGTTCCCCGTCTCGCCTAAGGCGGTCGCCCGCTACGGGGACGACTTCGGCCGCAACCCGGTCGGCAGCGGCCCGTTCAAGTTCAAGGAGTGGGTCCAGAACGACCGGATCGTGCTCGAGCGCAACCCGGACTACAACTGGGCGCCGCCGATGTTCAAGAACCAGGGGCCGGCGAACTTCGAGCGGATCACGTTCAAGTATGTGGCCGAGCCCGCCACGCGCGTCGGGTTGCTCGAGAGCGGTGAGGCGAACGTGGTCGAGGGCGTCGACCCGCAGGACGTGGCCCGCCTCAAGAACGACAGCCGCTACAACATCTACCAGGCGATCAAGAACGGCACGCCCTGGCTCTACTACACCAACACAGCCAAGTTCCCGACCGACGACGTCAAGGTCCGCCAGGCGATCGCCTACGCCATCGACCGCGACGCGCTCAACAACACGATCTTCTTCGGCATCACCCAGCCGGCCTACAACCTCTTCGCGCCGCCCATGTGGGGCTTCGACCCGACCGTCAAGGGCTACAACTACGACCCCGACAAGGCGAAGCAGCTCCTCGACGAGGCGGGCTGGAGCGTCGGCTCCGACGGCATCCGCGTCAAGAACGGCCAGCGCCTCGAGCTCCTCGACATCCAGACCGGCGACACGCGCATCGACGAGTTCGTGCAGGGCCAGCTCCGCGACGTCGGCATCGACATGAAGATCCAGGTCTTCTCGGTGACCGCGCTCACCAACGAGCTGATCGCCGGCAACTACCACCTGCACCGCACCTGGTGGGTGCAGAACGACCCGGACGTCGTGCGCGCCTGGCTGATCAGCACCAACATCCCGCCCAATGGCACGCGCGGCAACCGCGTCTTCTACAGCAACCCGCAGCTCGACCAGTGGCTCACGCGCGGAGCCGAGCTCGACCGCACCGACGAGCGCAAGGAGATCTACTCCAAGATCCAGCACCACGTCATCGACAACGCAGTCGTGATCCCGCTCGTCGAGGTCCAGCGCGTGGTCGCCACCCCGCGCAACATCCAGAACTTCGGCTTCGACTCCAACGGCTACTACCTCTGGATCCACGACGGCTACATGCAGTAGCGGGCAGGACCGATGCTGCTCTACATCGCGCGCCGGCTCCTCGGCTCGATCCCGGTGTTGCTGGGGGTCTCGATCCTCGTCTTCTCGATGCTCTTCCTGGTCCCCGGCGACCCGGTGCTGATCCTGCTCGGGCCCAACAGCGAGGCGACCAAGGAGAACATCGAGCAGATCCGTGAGCAGATGGGGCTCAACCAGCCGATCCCGGTCCAGTACCTCAATTTCCTGGGCAAGGCGGTCCAGGGCGACCTGGGCCGCTCGGTCCGGACCAAGCAGCCGGTGACGCAGGCGATCGCCGAGGCGTTCCCCAACACGCTCGCGCTCACCCTCTCCGGGCTGGGGCTGGCGATTCTGATCGGCACCACGCTGGGACTGCTGGCGGCGGTGAACCAGAACACGTTCATCGACGGCATCAGCATGGTGCTGGCGCTGATCGGGGTGTCGATGCCCAGCTTCTGGCTGGGGCTGCTGCTGATCTTCTTCTTCTCGTTCACGCTCGGCCTCTTCCCGGCCACGGGCGGGCAGGGGCTCGAACGGCTCATCCTGCCGGCCGTCACGCTCGGCGTCATCGCCTCGGGCATCATCGCGCGCCTGGTGCGCTCCTCGATGCTCGAGGTGCTGCGCCAGGAGTACGTGACGACGGCACGCGCCAAGGGGCTGGCGAACCTGGCAGTGATCACCCGCCACGCGCTGCGCAACGCGCTCATCCCGGTGGTGACGATCGTCGGGTTGCAGTTTGGCACGCTGCTCGGCGGCGCGGTGGTGATCGAAACGGTCTTCTCACGCCCCGGCATCGGCCGCATGGCGGTGCAGGCGATCCTCGACAAGGATTTCCCGATCGTACAGGGGTGCGTCCTGCTCGCCTCCGTCTGCTACGTCACCGCCAACCTGCTGGTCGACATCTCCTACGCCATCCTCGACCCGCGCATCCGCTACTCGTAGCCGGGCGCCGGGCGCGGGCGGCGGGCCGATCCGGGTA
>JBHOQZ010000781.1:0-2025 GCA_042408635.1 Chloroflexota bacterium | reverse complement strand
ACCGCTCGACCGCGTACTCCCGGATCGTCTCGAGCAGGCTGAAGCGCGGCTCCCCCGCCGGCCCCTCGACGCGCCGAGCGCGCCATGTTCGCCCGCCTGGCCGTCTTCGCCGGCGGCTGCACCCTCGAGGCCGTCGAGGCGGTGTGCTGCCCGGACGCCCAGCACAGCCTGGAGGCGCTGGACCGGCTCGGGGCGTTGGTCGACCAGAGCCTGCTGCGGCGCGTCGAGGGGCCGGCGGGGGAGCCGCGCTTCAGCCTGCTCGAGACGATCCGGGAGTACGCGGTCGAGCGGTTGGAGGCGAGCGGGGAGGCGGAGACGTGGCGCGGGCGCCACGCGCAATACTATCTGGCGCTGGCGAAGCAGGTGCAGCCGGAGCTGCTGGGGCCGGCGCAGGGGCTCTGGCTGGATCGGCTGGAGCGGGAGCACGACAACCTGCGGGCGGCGCTGGGCTGGGCGATCGAGCGCGACGAAGCGACGGTGGGGCTCCAACTGCCGGCGGCGATGCTGCGCTTCTGGGAGGTGCGTGGGCACTTCAGCGAGGGGCAGAGCTGGCTGGAGCGGGCGCTGGCGCGCTGGCCCGATGCGCCCAGCCCCGACCGGGCCGGGGCGCTCAACGCGCTCGGCATCCTCGCCTACGACCGCGGCGACTTCGGCCGGGCCATCGCGCTCCATGAGGAGAGCTTGCGGCTGCGGCGGGCGATCGGGGATCACCGGGGCATCGCGATCTCGCTACACAACCTGGGCATCGCGGCGCTTCAAGCGGGCGATAGAGCACGGTCGGAGGCGCTCAACGCGGAGAGTTTGACGATCCAGCGCGAGCTGGACGACAAACAAAACCTCGCGCTTTCGCTCAACAGTGCGGGCATCCTGGCGCGCAGCCGGGGCGACCACGAGCGGGCGCGGGCGCTCTACGAGGAGTGCCTCGCGCTCTTGCGCGAGCTCGGGGACGTGCTGCGCGTCGGCCTCGTGCTCAACAACCTCGCGCGCGTTATGCGCGACCTGGGGGACTGGGAGCGCGCAATTGCGCTCTGCACCGAGAGCCTGGCGATCTACCGACGGCACGGAGACCGGCACGGCGTTGCCGCGGTGATGACCAACCTCTCGGTCATTGCTCAGCGCCGGGGCGCGCTGGAGCAGGGGGCGCAGCTCTACGGGGCGGCCGAGGGGCTGCGCGAGTCGCTCGGCGCGGCCGTGCTCAACCTCTCCCCCTTCGAGCGCTCGGCCTACGCGACCGCCGTGGCGGCACTGCGGGCGGGGCTGGGCGAGGACGCCTTCAACGCGGCCGTGTCGGCCGGCCGGGCGCTGCCGCCGGAGGAGGTCGCCGAGGCCGCGCTGGCGGACTTCCCGCCGAACGCGACCGCTGAGCGTCGCGATGGTCCGCCGGCACCGCCGCCCCAGGCGACCCGCGAGCCGGCACCGGGTTCGTTGACGCGCCGGGAGCGCGAGGTGGCGCGGCTGGTCGCGCAGGGACTGACCGACCGGCAAGTCGCCGAGGCGCTGGTGATCACCGAGGGCACCGTCGGCGTCCACCTCTCCAACATCTTCACGAAGCTCGACCTGCGCTCGCGCGCGCAGCTTGCCGCCTGGGTCGCCCGGCACGACGGCTAGGCGGCCCGGGCCTCCCTAGGCGCTGGCGCGGTTGACCTCCTCCTGCGCCACCGGCCCGCGCGGGCACCTCGACACGGCGTGCCGCCGACCAGCCGAGCCAGCAACCTGGACGGGCGCGCGGACGATGGCCGGTCGGATGGCGGCGTGCTATCCTGCCCAGCATGGGACAATCGGGGGCAGCTTCGGGCCGGTCCGGAAACCTCACCGCCCGCGTCGCGACCGCCGCCGTGCTGGCGCCGGTCGTGGTCGCGCTCGTCTGGCTGGGTGGGGAGTGGGTGCGCTGGCCGCTCGTCAGTTGCACATTCTGCTGGCGCTCACCCTGGACATTCGTGCCATCCCCCAGACGGGCGGCTTTGGCGCCGCTGCGCGGGTCGGCCACGATGCTGGTCGTTCCGGCCGCATTGGGCCAGCCGTTGA
>JBHOQZ010000771.1:0-5486 GCA_042408635.1 Chloroflexota bacterium | reverse complement strand
CACCGCAGCCCGCCGCGGCGGCGCTCAGGCCCATGGCGAGCGAGCCGAACAGGAAGTAGCGGCGCGAGAGCGCACGGCGCCCACCCCGGGCGGCCGCCTGGTCGCGTTTGGCCATGGCGCATGCCCCCTTTCCGCGAGCCGACGCGCCCCAGCACCCCGGTTCGCACCTGCGCCAGTATAGCCAGCGACCCGCCGGTCTGCCAGAACGCCCCGCAGCCACCCGCGAAGCGGGCGCGCGACGATGTCTCGAGCACGAGCGGGATGTCGGCTTCGCCCGCGGGCAGGCTCGCCGCGGCCTTCTCGTCGTCAGGGACGCTGAGGCCAGCCGGGCCGGCGCAGATCAGTGGTCCGGTGTGGTCGTGCCGGTCGGGTCAGGGAGGCGGAAAGGCTCAGGCCACCCGATGGCTACTGGGTGGCGCGTCGTCGCGTCCGCCGAGGACAGCCTGGCGCGCCTCCAGCTCCGCCTCGAGGCGACCGCACATCAGATCGCACAAGGCGAAGACACTCTCGTCGGCGAGGCGGTAGTAGGCAAACAACCCCTCTTTACGACGCGCCACGAAGCCGGCCCCGAGCAGCAGTTGCAGGTGCTTCGAGACGTTGGCCTGCCCCAGCCCGGTCGCCTCAACCAGGTCCGAGACGGTCAGCTCCCCGTCGCGCAGCGCGTTGAGGATCTGGAGGCGGGCCGGCTCCGCCAGCACCTTGAATCGTGCCGCCACCAGCGCCAGCGCCTCCGGTGACAGTGCCCGATGTGCCACGCTAGCCTCCTACTCAACTACTAGAGCATAGAGTAGCACGGATACCCTCCGTTTACCAACCCCAACCTGTCCAGTTACCGAGGGACCATAGCCTCGGTGGCGAGGGGAGGGATGCTCCCGACGGAGGTGACGCCGATGGCAAAGCTGGGCTGGGGCCTGGTCGTGCTGCTGCTGTTGTATCTCGAACGGCAGAGCGCGCCGGGCATCGAGATCGAGAACGCGCTGAAGACCTGGTCCGACCGGGCGATGCTGCTCTTCCTGCAGATGACCTCGCAGTTCGAATCGCGGGCGCCGGCGTAGCGCCGGGGAAACCGGGACAAAGGAGACCTGGACTTGGCCCGAAAGACCATTGCCGTGCTCGGCGGCGGCGGGGGGGTGGCAACCGCCGCCAACCTCGGCTATGCCGTCGGTCGCGAGCACGACGTCGTGCTGATCGACCGCAATCCGTTCCACGTCTACATGCCCTCGCTGCTCATGGCCATGACCGAGGAGCGCCGGGGCGATCAACTGGTGCGCGACCTCAGCCGCCTCGAACGCCAGCACGTGCGGGTCCTGCGCGACACGATCCGCGCCATTGATCCCGAGCGGCGCCGGGTCGAGCTGGAGAACGGTTCGCTCGGCTATGACTACCTCGTCATCTCGCTCGGGCTGGCCACCCACCCCGAGGCGATCCCCGGCTTCGTGGAGGCGGGCGGCCACCACGCCTGGGAGCTGGACGCCGCGCTGCGCTGCCGCGACGCCCTCCAGACCTTCACCGGCGGGCGCCTCGTCGTTGCCCTTTCGCCGGGGCTCTACCGCTGCCCGCCGGCCCCCTACGAGACGCTGTTCAGCCTCGACACGCTCCTGACGCGGCGCCGGGTGCGCGCCAACACCGAGCTGATCTACCTCGCGCCCGGCCCCGGCCGACCGGCGAGCCGGACAACCCGTTCGTCTGGCTTGACCAGCACGCGACCGAGCGCGGCGTGACGACGCACCTCGACTTCCCCATCGAGCGCGTCGACCCGGAGCGGCGGCAGGTCGTGGCGCAGGACGGCCGCACGCAGGACGATGACTTCCTGTTCGTCATCCCGCCCCATCGACCGGCCGAGGTGTTGATCGAGAGCGGCCTGGCCGGGCAGACGGGCATCTCCGTCGACGTCGACACGCTCCAGACGCGCTGGGAGGACGTCTGGGCGATCGGGGACGCCGTGGACTTCCCTGCCTCCAAGGCGGGCGTGGTCGCCCACCAGCAGGGCGATTTCGTTGCCCACACGATCGCGGGGCGGTTGAACGGCCGCGCCGACCACGCCCGCTTCAAGCTCGACACCACCTGATTGATCACGCTCGGTGCCGGGCGCGCCGCCGTGAGCCGGACGACCTACCCGAAGGGGTTCCCACCGAAGGGGACCGGGGTGGGCAAGCTGCTGGGCCCGTCGCGGGGGATCTTCGCCGCGAAGATGCTGTTCGAGAAATGGTGGCTCTGGAGGTACTTCTAGGTTAAGCCGCTTGCCCACCGGGCCGCACGGCCCGTGTCCGGCGGGCAGGCACAGCCGAAGACGTCGAATCCGGACTTGACGGCCATAATCAACTATATTACTATTTAGTTGATTAAAGGCGAGGGCGGGTCGCCGACCAGTGATTGCTGGCGTTGATCATGGCCCCGAGTCGGAGGCAGAGATTGCGATGGGATCGACAATGGTAGGTCAGACGGGACTGGGTGAGCCGGCGCTGCCCCCGATGCTGGATGCGCGCACGGTCGCCGGGCTGGCGCAGACGCGGCCCGAGCTGCGCCTGATCGACGTGCGCACGCCGGGCGAGTACGAGGTCCTCCACATTCGCGGCGCCTACAACGTGCCGCTGGACCACCTGGCCGAGCACGCAACCGACTTGCGCGCGGCCGTCAGCACGCCGGTGGTGCTGATCTGTCAGTCGGGCGGGCGGGCACGGCAGGCCGAGGCGGCGCTGAAGCGCGCCGGCATGCCGAACCTGCACGTGCTCGACGGCGGCATGAACGCCTGGCTGGCAGCGGGGCTGCCGGTCGTGCGGGGCGCGGCGCGCCTCTCGCTCGAGCGCCAGGTGCGGATCGCCGCTGGCGGCCTCGCGGCTACGGGTGCGCTGCTGGCGCTCACGGTCAACCCGGCGTTCGCGGTCGTGCCCCTGCTGGTCGGCTCCGGGCTCGTCTTCGCCGGCGTCACCGATCGATGCGGCATGGCGCTCGTGCTGGCCCGGCTGCCTTACAACCGCCCGCGGACGTGCGATGTGGTGGCGATGGTCCGCGCGCTGGCGGCCGGTGCACCCCCGACCGGGATCGGTGCGGCGCCGACGGGCGAGGTGCCGTCGGTGGCGAGGTGCGCGCGCTGACGGCGGGGAGGGACGACGATGCCGGCCCTGGCACTGGTGCTGGCCGCGGTGGTTGGGCTCTCGCTCGGCTTGCTCGGCGGCGGCGGCTCGATCCTGACCGTGCCGATCTTCGTCTACGTGCTGGGTCTGGAGCCGAAGACTGCGATCGCCATGAGTCTGCCGGTCGTCGGTGTGACGAGCCTGATCGGCGCCATCAGCCACTGGCACGCCGGCAACGTGCGGCTCCGCCCCGCGCTGATCTTCGGCGGCGTGGCAATGGTGAGCACGTTCGCCGGCGCCCGGCTGGCGGCCTGGGTGAGCGGCAATCTGCAGCTCCTGCTGTTCTCGGCGCTCATGCTGGCGGCGGCGGCCTCCATGCTGCGGGGTCGCGTCTCCGCCCCGCCGGCCCACGGTGAGCAGCACGATCTGCTGCGGCTGGGACTGGTCGGGCTGGCCGTCGGGGCGCTAACAGGGCTGGTCGGGGTCGGCGGTGGCTTCATGATCGTCCCAGCGCTGGTGCTGTTGGCGGGCGTGCCGATGAAGCAGGCGGTGGGCACCTCACTGCTCGTGATCGCGCTCAACTCGCTGGCGGGGTTCGCCGGCTATCTCGGGCAGGTGGAGGTGCGCTGGGAGTTGTTGCTCCGCTTCACTGCCGTTGCCAGCCTGGGTATCGTCGGCGGAACGTGGCTGGTGCGCTACGTCTCCCCAGCAGCGCTTCGGCGGGGCTTCGCGGTCTTCCTGGTCGCCATCGCGCTCTACATGCTCTATCGCAACCTGGGGACGCTTGGGCTCGTCTGAGGTGGACCGAGCCGACGACCCCAATTCATGCCAGGCGGCGTCGCCTGTCCAGTGATGCCATCGCCCGGCCGACCGGTCGGGCCCAACCAAGGAGTTGATCGAGATGTTGCTCAAGCGGTTCTACGACGATCGGCTCGCCCAGGCGAGCTACCTGGTCGGCTGCCAGGCGATGGGCGAGGCGGTGGTAATCGACGCCAACCGCGACGTCGACGCCTACATCCGCGCGGCCGAGGCGGAGGGGCTGCGGATCACAGCGGTGACTGAGACCCACATCCACGCCGACTACGTCTCCGGCAGCCGCGAGCTGGCGAAGCGCACGGGTGCCACCCTCTATCTCTCGGACGAGGGCGACACCGACTGGAAATACGCCTTCGCCGCCGAGGCCGGCGCGGTGCTCCTCAAGGACGGGTACACGTTCCGCGTTGGAAACCTCGAGCTGCGGGCGCTGCACACGCCCGGCCAAACCCCCGAGCACCTCTCTTTCATGCTTACGGACACGCGGGCGGCCGACCGCCCGATGGGCGTCTTCACCGGCGACTTCGTCTTCGTCGGGGATATCGGCCGCCCCGATCTGCTCGAGAAGGCCGCCGGCGTGGTCGGTACGATGGAGTCGGGCGCCCGGCGGCTGTTCCGCTCCCTCCAGGCGTTCAAGACCCTACCCGACTACCTCCAGCTCTGGCCGGCGCACGGCGCGGGCTCGGCCTGCGGCAAGGGCATCGGTGGCGTGCCGCAGACGACCCTCGGCTATGAGCGGTTCGCCAACTGGGCCTTCGGGATCGAGGACGAGGACACCTTTGTTCGTGAGGTGCTCGCGGGCCAGCCCGAGCCGCCGCGCTACTTCGCCGAAATGAAGCGGATCAACAAGGTCGGCCCGCCGATTCTGGGCGGGTTCCGTCGACCCGAGCGATTGGTGGCGGCTCGGCTCGGCGCGCTGGTGACGGCCGGCGCCGTGGTGGTCGACACCCGGCCGGCGGCGGCCTTCGCGCTCGGGCACGTGCCGGGCACGCTCAACCTCCCGCTCGATGCGTCGTTCACGACGTGGGCGGGCTGGCTGCTGCCCTACGACGCCGACCTCTACCTGATCGCGGACGATGGGCAGATCGACGACGCCACGCGCGCGCTGGCGACGATCGGGCTCGATCGCGTCGCGGGCTACTTCGGCCCCGAGGCGGTGCCGGCCTGGGCGAGCGGCGGCCGGGCGCTGGCAACAATCCCGGAGGTGACCGCCCCCGAACTGGCCGAGGCGCTGCGCCGAGGCGAGGTGGCACTCATCGACGTGCGCGGCGAGCACGAGTACGCGGCGGGGCGCATCCCAGGCGCCAGGCACCTGTTTCTCGGCGACCTGACGCGGCGGCTGGACGAGGTGCCGCGTGAGCGGCCAGTGGTGGTCCAGTGCCGGAGCGGCAACCGCTCCGCGATTGCGGCGTCGCTCTTGCGGGCGCGCGGCGTCGAGCGCGTAGTCAACCTGGTCGGCGGGCTGGACGCCTGGCAGGCCGCCGGGCTGCCGGTGGAGCGGCCGTCGCTAGAGCCTGCGGCGGTGCCGGCGACGCGCTGAGCCCGCTCGAGGCCCGGTCGCGGGCAGGCCGACTCGACGTGGAACGGCGCGCGGCCGGA
>JBHOQZ010000770.1:0-1109 GCA_042408635.1 Chloroflexota bacterium | reverse complement strand
CCCGGTTGACCGCGATCACGTAGAGCCGGGCGCCGTCGGCGCTCGCGAAGCTGCTGGCGTAGGCGTCGCTGTTGCCCGAGGGGAAGAAGCGATCGTCAGTGCGGTGGAGCTGGGCAAGCCGCCCGCGCAGCCCACCGATCCGCCGGGCTAGCGTGGTCACCTCGGCATAGAGCGGCGGGTTGTCCACTAGCCCGACCCAGAACTGCTGAGTGGTGTAGATGAACCAGAAGATGCCCTGCGCCCCCTCCCCGAGCGCCAACCAGGTCTGGAGGCGCACCTCCTCGACGGTCGGCTCGCGCAGCGCGGTCGGCTCCATGTCGCGCCCCCAGTCGCGCAGGCCGTGCGCCTGGAGGATCAGCCAGAGCGGGGTGTTGGGGTCACGGGCGGCGGTCACGGCGCGCAGGTGGGTGATGAAGTCGCGCCCCTCCGGCCCCCAGCCGGGGTAGGTGAAATCGCAGATGCCCTGCGAGACCCCCACCGGGTAGACATAGGTCAGGAACACCGCGGGCCGGGCGGCATCGTAGACCGCGCTGTGCTCGCCGCCGACGATCGTGGGCATGGCGGGCCGGCCGGGATCGAGCTCTTGGAACGTGCGCGTCGCCAGGGCGATCTTCTCCACCAGCGTGATCGGCGCATCGTCGATGATGTTGTAGCCCCTGAGGCTGGGGTGCGGCCGGAGCCGATCGACCAGCGGGGCGATCACCGCTCGCGCCGTCTCCCGATTGGCCGGCACGTTGTCTGGCCACCAGCGCCGATACAGCTCGAAGGCCGGCGAGAAGATCACGTTCATGCGGAGGCGGTCTGAGACGTCGAGCAGCGGGGCGTCGCGGTCGACCGAGTTGTTCGTGAAGAGCACGGTGTCGAAGCCGCGTGCCCGCAGGTCCAGCAGCATGCGCTCGAACCGAGCCGCGTCGACGCGGTTGGCGTCCTCGTACATGCCGATCGGGAAGTAGCGCCCCGCCACCCACGGCGGCGGGGCGGCTGACGTCGCGGTCGGCGTTGGCCGCGGGGCGGCAGGCGTGGCGGTCGCCAGCGGCTGCACCGGGGGTGAGGGCTGGCGAGGCGGCACGACCGCTTCGCCCGCGCCGGCCCCGCGGGCGAAAGCCGGA
>JBHOQZ010000769.1:0-2848 GCA_042408635.1 Chloroflexota bacterium | reverse complement strand
TGACCGCCGAGCGCTGAGCGCCCCACGCGCCGCAGCGGCGCCCGGGCTACGCCCGCCGACGCGGCCGCGGCGCGTCACCGGGCTGAGCATAGCGAGCCGCCCGGCGCGGCGCAACGCCCCGCGTGACGTACTATGATGGAGGCCATCACCCGGCCGGCTCGCCAGGCGCCCCGGTGCCAACCAGCCGATACGACCGGGGACGGGCTGATGGCCCTGCAGGGGGTTGGCGTGGGCCGCCGCGCGGGGCTCCGGCCGCCGGAGCCGCGGCCCGGCCGGGTAGTGGAGGCCGGTCGCCCGGCGGCTCAGCATCCAGTGTGCCAAGGCTGCCGGAGCCGCGGCCGGGCCGGGGATTGGAGGGGAGGAGCGCGATGTACGACGTGCTGGTGCGCGGCGGCCGGGTGATCGACCCGGCGCAGAACCTCGACACGGTGACCGACATCGGCATCATCGGCCCGCGCATCGCGGCGCTCGGCACCGATATCGCGGTCCGCGGCGTCCGGCGCGAGGTGATCGACGCCGGCGGCCTGATCGTCACGCCGGGCTGGGTCGACCTGCACACCCACGTCTACTGGGGTGTCGCCCCGCTGGGCGTCGAGGCCGACCCGAACTGCCTCCACCGCGGCGTCACCACCGCCGTCGACGCCGGCTCGGCCGGCGCCTCGACCTTCCCTGCCTTCCACCGCTACGTCATCGAGGTCGCGGCCACGCGCATCAAGGCGATGCTCCACATCTCCTCGATCGGCATGGCGCACGACGACGGCGTCCGCCCCGAGGCGATCGGCGAGCTGGAAGACATCCGCTGGGCCAACGTCGGGCGCGCCGTCGAGATCGCCCGCGCCTACGCCGACGCCATCGTCGGCATCAAGGTGCGCCTGGGCACCGGCCAGGTCGGCAACGACGCCGAGCGCACGCGCGAGGCGCTGCGCCGCACCCGCCAGGCCGCCGACGCCGTCGGCAAGCCCGCGATGATCCACATCGGCGGCACCGCCATCCCGCTGGCCGAGATCCTCGAGAACCTCAACACCGGCGACGTCGTCACCCACGTCTACCACGCCCGCACCGAGGGCGTGCTCGACGAGACCGGGCGCGTCCGCCCGGCCGTGCGCCGCGCCGTCGAGCGCGGGATCAACTTCGACGTCGGCCACGGCGCCGGCAGCTTCAACTGGGGTGTGGCGCGCGCCGCGCTCGAGCAGGGGCTGCTGCCGGGCACCATCAGCTCCGACATCCACACCTGGAACATCGCCGGGCCGGTCTACGACCTCGCCACCACCGCCAGCAAGTTCCTCCACCTGGGCCTGGAGCTGCCCGAGGTGCTGCGCCGCATCACCGCCACCCCGGCCGCCTGCATCGGCATGGCCGGCGAGATCGGCACGGTTGCCCCGGGCGCCGCCGCCGACCTGACGCTGCTGTGCCTCGTCGAGGGGGAGTGGCGTTTCCGCGACAGCCACGGTGCCGAGGAGATCGGGCACCGGCGACTGATGCCGGTCGCCGTGCTGCGCGCCGGCCGCCGGTACGACTGCGTCCCGGCCGCCTACTGATCGCCCCGCCGACCCTGCCAGGCGTCTGACTGGGCCAGGCCGCCGAGCCTGCCCGGGCGAGCACGCCCGCCCAACGCCCCCCGGCGAGCGTGCGACTCTCCCGGAGGGGGGAGTGCCGGTTGAAGTCCCAGCTAGCGCGCCCACCCAACGCCCGCCGACCAGTCGCCCGCGGTGGCGGTCCGCTCGATCGCGTGACCGGCGTCGTCGAGCGCGCTCACCAGACGCCCACCGGCGCGTGGCCCGAGGTGGCGGAGCAGGACCGAACCGCGCTCACCCGCCCGCCGGGCGATCACCATTCGCGGTAGGCGACAACATCGCCGACGCGGAAGCGGGCGATCACGCGCTGGGCCCGGTCGAGGCAGATCAGTTCATCGTCGGGCTGCGGCCTGACGGTGCGCGGCACCGTGAGTTGCACCGTCCGCGCCAGGGGCAGCTCCAGCACCTTCCCGGTGCGCAAGAAGACGCGGACCACGTCGCACTCCTCCACAACGCCTGTCAGAATCCGGCCCGTCGGCTTCGGCCCGGGCAGCGAACGGCGCGGCCGTGCCGGCCAGCCTCGCCCGACCCACGCCCCAGTATCCGGCGCGCTGGCCGAGCGGGGAAGCGGCGGATTACCCACCCGCGTTGGGTCATCCTGCCCGCGTCACGGCGCCACCTCTGCAAGAAGTGACTCTGCCAGTCCGATCTGTCGCCCCGCAATGGGTCAGCCTGCCCGCGTCGCGGCGCCTCGCCGCCGCTCACCGGGCTTGTGCTACCCCTGTGGGGGCGATAGACTCGAACTGCGGTCGAGGCGGCCGGGTGAGCCGACTGCCGCCGGCCGCCCGCAGGAGGGAGCCATGCGTCTGCTCGATCCCGCGCCGGCACACGCCATCGACTCCGTCCACACCGAGGTCGCCGCCGCGCCGCAGGCCGCCGCCTTGGCGGTGAGCGCGCCGATGCGCGAATTCCTCACCTGGGTCGACCACGAACCGCGCACCTACGCCCACGCTATGACCGCCTGGCGCAGCTCCTGTCCCCGGTTCACCGTCTGGGAGGACGCCCTCGACGCTGGGCTCGTCCAGGTCGAGCGCGGCAACGGCGGCCTCGCCGAGGCGCGGGTCGTCCTCACCCCGCTGGGCCGGGCCGCGCTCGTGGCCGGCTGAACGGCCGCCCGCGGGACCGTCGCCGTCGGTCCGCTCAGTGCGCCCTGCCCAATTTTCCTTCCGCGCTTCGCCGTGTGCCGCCCGCCGCACCGTCGCCGTCCGTCGGCTGAGTGCGCCCCGGCTGGAGTCGCCGCGTTGAACCGTCAGCGGGCCGGCCCGCTGGCGGTT
>JBHOQZ010000414.1:0-4142 GCA_042408635.1 Chloroflexota bacterium | reverse complement strand
GGCGCGCAGGCGACGAGGAGCGCGAGCAGGGCCAGGCTGGCGGCGCCCAACGCCGGGCGCGTCCCGGCCGGGGCGGACAAACGTGCCACTGGGCTTCCTCCCTTGAGAACGACAGGCAACTCTAGCGCACAAGTATCGCACGCCGGGCAGCCGACCGCAAAAGCGGCGCGCGGCTGCCCCCGCAGCAGCCGGGGGTGGAGGAGACGCGTTGTGGTGATGGTGTGGCGGAGCCGGGGGCGGCGGATTTCGCTACCCGATCTCAACGATTGCGACAGGGCATACCGCTTGACAGTCTGTAATAGGCTGCGTAAACTCGCCCTCATGGCACCGGGGATGCGGCGGCCCAACCGGAAGAGGAGGTGCGTGCGAGTGTAGCCGAGGCGCTGCGGGCGCGTGTGACGCTGGCGGGTCGATTTGCCCTCCGGTGATCCAGCGTGTGTGTCAGACCGGTGTCACGTCGCGTTGCGGGGCGCGCTCACGAGTGTGGAGTGCGGATTGCGTTGCTGCCGGCCGCCCGGGGCGGTCCGGCGTCGAGGGACGAGGCACGATGGTGAACAGACCAACGGGCTCGGCACGACCCTGGCAACGGCTCTCTCTGGCAGTCTGCTTTGTGCTCGTGGCGGCACTCGGGTTCACCGCCGGCTTGGCGACGCGGGGGACCGAGGCGCAGCCGATGCAGGATCCGGGCTCGTTGCTCGGCCAGCGCATCGGCAGCGGCGAATGGGAGGTCGTCGACCTCTCGGTCGCCACCGCGCAGAACATGCCGGCCTGGTGGCCGACGCACCCGCCGTTCTTCATCCGCGGCATCAACTTCTACGTCGATCAAGCCGGCCCCAACGGCTCGAACGGCTGGTACAGCTTCCGCGGACCCTATGCCGCCCAGGGCTACGAGATCGACGAGCACACCGGCACCCAGATCGACTGCCCGCCGCACTTCATCCCGCCGCCCAACGTGCAGATGCCCTTCGCCAGCCAGATGGGGCTGATGACCTGCGACAAGGTACCGCTCGCCGACACGATGGGCGCGGCCGTGGTCCTGGACGTGCGCCAGGTGCTCGATGCCAACACCCAGAACGGCGTCAGCGCCAAGGTCTCGCGCGCCTGGGTCGAGCAGTGGGAGGCCCAGAACGGCCGGCTCCAGCCGCGCGATGTCGTCATGCTCTTCTCCGGCTACGACGACAAGTACTACGTCCCCTTCCCCGACGGTGATCGGCTCGTCTACAAACCGCTGATCGAGAAGTCGGCGCCGGGCTGGGTTGCCTTCGAGCCCGAGGCGATGGACCTCATGAACGAGCGCGGCATCCGCCACCTGGTCACCGACGCCCCCAGCTTCGGCTACGTCGAGAATGGGCAGGTCACGCACGTGGCCGGCCTCAAGTACGGCATGACCTGGACCGAGTTCACCGTCAACCTCGGCCAGTTGCCGCTGCGGGGCGCCTTCTACGTGATGGCGACCTACAAGGTGAAGGATCAGCAGGCGGGCATCGGCCGCGCCTTCGCGATCAAGCCGCGCGGCATGGCCGGCATCGGCCAGATGGCGAAGTGAGGGATGGTCGCCAGGGACGGCGCGCCGCCGTCCCTAGCGACCGACAGCCGATGGGCAGGCAGTTCTCCGAGGCTGAGACGCGCTACTTCGAGCTGCGAGGGCGCCTCGCGAGCGGCCGGCTCTCGCCCGAAGCGTTCGCCGCGGCGGTCGACGACCTCCTCGTGCGCGGCCCCGACGGACGGTTCTGGAGCCTCGACCCTGAGACCGGGCGCTGGCAGGTCCACGACGGCAGCCACTGGGTGGACGCCTTACCTCCGACCGAATCGATGGCTCCGGCCGGGCCCCGGCCGCGCCTCGACTACCGCCTCGTGGCGCCGGCTCTGCTTGTCCTGGCTGCGGTCGGCCTCTGGCTGGTCCGCCCGGCCGGGCCGACCGCACCTGCCGCGCCCTCGCCTGTGCTGGCGGGCGCGCCGGGCCCCGCCACCGCCGCCGATCCGGCGACCTCGGCGGCGGGAGGGGGCGTCGAGGCAGCGGATCGAGCCTCGGCCGCGTCGCTCGTGCAGGAGTTTGTAGCGCGCTACCGCGCCGCCCCGACCTACGGCGAGGCGTTCGACGCGATCCGGCCGATGCTGACGTCCGAGGCGCGGCTCCAGCCAAACCTGGTCGGCCAGGCGTTCCAGCTCCCGGCCCGGCGCAACCTGCGGCCCGTCGACGCCCGCCTCGGCGACCCCGTCGAGCGGGGCGCCGGCGTGCTCTGGTACCCGGTCGAGATCGACTACGCCGCGGCCGATGGCAGCGAGGCCGCCACGCTCCGCTGGGGACTCGTGCTCGTCCCGCTGCCCGAGCGCGGGGCCTGGGGGATCCGCTACATCCTCCTCGCCGACGAGATCAAGAGCTAGCTCCCGGCCCGGGGGTGATGGCGGTTGCGGAATGAACGCGGGGATGCGATCGGCGGGTTGAAGCCCGCGCGACGGGACGATCCGACCGCGCCCGCCCGGTCGCCCGGGGGTGAACCCCCCGGGCTCACCTTGCGAAGCCCCCTGCGGGGGCTAGACGACCGCCCGTGAGCCGGCTGATAGACGGTGCGAACGTATTCCGGCAGTCGCTTGCCGCCCGCCGCGCTGGGGTGAACCCCCGGGCTCAGCGTGCAAAGCCCCCTCCGGGGCTGGGACAGGCACCTCTCAGCCGGCTCCGGGTACCCGCGAAGCGGGTGGGGCTGCGCCCTCTCCGCGCGGGGGCTCACTCCCGCGCGGCTCCGGGGGCTGGGACGACGCCTCCTTGGGCGGCTGCTGGAGGTTGTCGACAACCTCGCTTACCCGGTCAGCCGACTGATGGAGGTTGCGTCGGTTCGCGTGACAACCTCCCTCAGTCGCCCTCCCAGCCTGAGCCCGGGGCTTCGAGCCCCGGGCGGGCACTCCGCGCGGCTGGGCCAGCCACGCGGTGGTGTGCAGGGGACGTGACGTGATGCTCGGGGTTGATCGGGCAGCGTCCTGGCGACGGCTGGCGCTCCTGGCGCCCCCGGCTGCGCTCGGCGCGCTGCTGCTGCTCCTGCTCTGGCGGCTCGGGGACGCGGCGCCGACCGGTGCTGCGCGCGCGGGCGGCTGGTTCCTCGGCGTCGGGACGGCGTTCCACGTGCTGGGGGAGTGGCTGCGGCTGGTGGTGCTGCCGGCGCTCCAGACGCTGGCCGCGATCTGCCTCGGCATCTACTTCGAGGGGTTGCCGCTCCTCCTGCTCGGCGTCTTCGCCTCCGCGCTCACCGCCGTCTTCCTCTCCCCGGCCGGTTTGCAGCGGTGCCTGCCGCGCGGAAGGCTGGGCGGGCTGCTGGTCGGGGCCTCGCTCGGCATGGTCTTCCCGGTCTGCGAGTGCGGCCAGGTGCCGATGGCGCGCCGGCTTCTGCTCAAGGGGGCGCCGCTACCGGTGGCGCTCGCCTTCACGCTGGCGGCGCCCGTGGTCAACCCGGTCGTCGTGCTCTCGACCTGGTACGCCTTCAACTGGGATCCGAAGATCGCGGCGCTGCGCGTGGGCCTGACGCTCGCCATCGCGATGGCGGTGGCGGCGCTCATCAGCCGCGAGCCGGCGCGCGCGCTGGTCCCGGCCGTGCGGCATGCCCAGGAGTCGGCGCTGCCGGGGCCGCCGCTGCGGCGCGTGCTCGTCCACGCCACGGCCGAGTTCTTCGAGATGAGCCGCTACTTCGCGCTCGGTGCGCTGCTGGCGGCGCTGGCGCAGACGCTGGTGCCGCAGCAGGTGCTGCTCGGGATCGGGCAGGACGCGGTCACCTCGGTGCTGGTGATGCTGCTGCTGGCAGTGATCCTCTCGGTGTGCTCGACGGTGGATGCGTTCATCGCGCTCGGCTTCGTGACGACGTTCGCGCCGGGGGCCGTGCTCGCCTTCCTCGTCTTCGGCCCCATGGTCGACATCAAGAGCACGCTCATGTTCACGACGACCTACCGTCCGCGCACGATCGCCGCGATGGTGGCGCTCTGCGCCACCTTCAGCGCCGCCACCGGCATCGCGCTCAACCTGTTCATGGGATAGGACGAGATGGAGCGTTCGACGTGGGCGACCGACTTCGACGCGGCGGTGGCAGCGGCCGAGCGGCTGCGCGCTGCCGGTCGGAGCGGCCGCCTCGCCCCGGTCGAGGTGCGCCGCGGCCTGC
>JBHOQZ010000759.1:0-10381 GCA_042408635.1 Chloroflexota bacterium | reverse complement strand
CACCGCGCCGGGCGGGGCGATCCTGACCGGCGACGCCGAGGGCACCTACCGGCTGCCGGCCACAGGCACCTCCGCGATCCAGGTCTACGGCTACCCCGGCTCTGCCATCAGCGGCGACGTCAGCATCGCGCAGAGCACCTCGATGCCGTTCACCATCGCGCTGCGCTGCTCAGCGCCGCCCGCCACGCCCACCCCCGCGCCGACGCCCTCGACCAGGGCCTGAGGTGGGAAGGCTGGCGGCCATCTGTCGGCCGGCCGACGGACGCAAGGCGGCCACTGCGAGAGACTATCTTTACCAGGCGGGAACCGACAGAGGCTGAAACGAGGCCCGCGAACGCGCTCTACCTCCCCCAATCCTGGCTGAAGCGCCCGGTGGCATAATCGCTGCCGGGCGCTTCAGTTTGTCGCGGCTCGGCCGCGCGACGGCCGCACGAGGAGGGCGACATGGCGACGGGAGACGATCTCTGGGGCACGGCCGATCCGGCCCGCTGGCTGGCGGCGCTGGCCGACTACGAGGCGGTGCTCGCGCGGCAGGGGATGACGCACCTGCTCGACTACGATCGCTGGTATCACCACGGGCTGCCTGCGACGCTCGCCGAGCGCGACCCCGCCTATCTTACCCACGACGAGCTGGTGCTCGTGGTGAAATGGAAGATGACGCGCGGCGAATGGCGGCCGCGCAACCTGAGCCTCGTCGAGAGCAACGACCCCGAGGCGGTCGAATGGCAGACGCGTGAGGCGTTCCTGCGTGTGCCCGACCTGCGGGCGCCGATCAAGCTCATCTCGGAGCTGGCCGGCGTGGGCGCGGCCACCGCCTCGGCGGTGCTCGCCGCCTACGCCCCGGACGCCTACCCCTTCTTCGACGAGCAGGTGGCGGCGCAGATCCCGGACCTGGGACCGGTCCGCTACACGCCGGCCTACTACGCGCGCTACGCCGAGCGGCTGCGCAAGCGGGCCGCGGCGCTGGCGGCCGCCGCCGCCCCCACGACCTCGCCACCCGGCGGCTGGACGCCCCACGCCTGCGACCTGGCGCTCTGGGTCAACTCGGGCGGCAAGGCCGCGCTACGCGGCTAGCAGCTAGCAGAGCGCGCGGCGCGGCCCGAGCGCCCGGGCCCGCGACGTCATGGTTGTGCCGGGCGGGGCGCTGAGCGGGCCGTCGGCTACCGCTACCGCAGGTAGCCGACCACGTCGACGACCAGGTCCAGCTCGTGGGTGGTGTAGACGGCGATCGTGCCGGCGCCCGGCTCATCGGCGGCAGAGAGCCCGACCGCCCAGAAGCTGGCCGCGATCGGCGTCACCGGGTTGAGCGTCGAGGCGTTCGGGCGTTCGGTGTCGGAGAGGGCACCGGGGAAGACCGTGACGAACCCCTCGCTCGGCGTGCCGCGCACGCTCGTGACGTTGAGCAGGAGTCCGCGCGCCCCGGCCGGGATCGCGCCGCCGGGGAAGCGCTGCCCCGCGATCAGGAAGCGGCGCACGGTGCCGGGGCCGAGGGGTGCCGGCGCAAGGCGCGAGCCGTCGACGTTGTAGCCGATCGGGCCACCCTCACCGGCGCGCGTGTCCACCACCCGGATTGGCGTCACGAACGCCACCTCGGCCAGCGTCCCAGCGCGCGGCGTCGCCTCGGGCGCCCAGTAGCCGACGAGGTCGATCACCAGATCGAGGCCGTGTGTCGAATAGACGGCGAGCGTGCCGTCGGGGCCGATCGCGCTCGCCCAGGCATTGAACGCGATCGCGGTGGCGGGATTTACCGTCGAGGTGTTGGGCGGCGCCGCCAAATCGCCGGGGAAGAGCGAGACGTAGCCGCCGCTGGGCTCGCGCGCCACCAGCGTGACGTGGGCGAGAACGCCCGTCAGATCCCGGGGCAGCGTCACGCCGGCGAAGCGCTGCCCGGCCAGCAGGAAGCGCCGCGTCGTCCCCGCCCGCAGCGGCTCGGCGGCCGTGAAGCTGCCGGACGGGTCGAAACCGATCGGGCCGCCGTCGGTGGCGCGCGTGTCGACCACGCGCACGGGGGGGATCAGCCGGAGGCTGCCCACGCCGGCCCCGTTGCGCGCAGTCGCGATCGGGGCCACCTTCGGCGACCAGTAGCCCACGACATCGACAATGACGTGCAGGCGGTTCGATGAGTAGACGGCGATTGTGCCGGCGTAGGGCCCGCCGACCGGGACGCGCGTCGTCCAGAAGTTGTGGCTCACGCCGCCGGCCGTGCCCTGGGCCGGGTTGAGGGTGGAGGCGTTAGGCGCGCCGGGCACGTCGCCCGGGAAGACGGTGACGTAGCCACCCCCCGTCTCACTCGAGACGACCGTTACGTTGAAGAGGAGCGCCGTCACGTCGGCCGGGAACTCGAAACCCGAGAAGCGCTGACCAGCGATCAGGAAACGGCGGACCACGCCCGCACTGAGCTGGCGCGGTGAGAGTGGGGTACCGTCGGCGTTGTAGCCGATCGGGCCGCCGTCGGTGGCGCGTGTGTCGACCACGCGCACGGGCGCGATGAAGCGCAGCGACCCGATCCCGTCGGCCGGCTCGCCTGGCGTCGCGGCGGCGGTGCGCGTACCCGTCGGCGTGCGGGTCGAGGTGGCGGCGCGCGTCGGAGAAGCGGTGCGGGTAGGGGAGGGGGTGCGCGTCTCGGTCGGGGTGCGCGTCTCGGTCGGGGTCCGGGTTGCGGTGGGCGCGCGCGTCTCGGTGGGCGTGCGCGTCTCGGTCGGGGTGCGGGTGGGCGTGGCGCTGGGGGTCGGCGTGGGCGTCGGCGGCAGGCTCGACGGCCGCGCCGGGATGACGCGCGTGAACGGCAGCGGCAGGCCGACGTAGCCGTTGAAGCCGCTCCCGCTCGTCACCGTCACACTGCTGGGCACCGCGCCGGTGCGCGAGGGGACCGGTAGGAGGCGGGCAAAGCCGCGCTCGGAGCCGTCGGGGTTGAAGGTGCCGTCCGGGGAGGCGAGCGGCCCGAAGGGCGCTGGCAGTCCTGCCGCATTGAGGGTGATGAAGCCAACGCCGCTCGCAGCGGTAAAGCCGGCCGGCGGTGCGGCGAAGATCAATGGTGCGTTGACCTCCACCCCCTGGCCCGAGGGGTCATTGGCGAAGAAAACCACGGCACGCACCCAGCCGACGGCCTCACCCACGCCGACCCCGCTCAGCGCTGACGCGAGCTCTGCCGGATCGATGAGGATGCGGCCCGCCTCGACGCTGCCGGGCGGCAGGATCAGACGGTTCGATCCCCAGGGCGTCCCATCGGCACGCCGCAGGGTGATAGGGCCGACAGCCTGACCGCCAGGGCGTAGGATCTGCACAGCCGTCACCGTCGCGCCCGGCAGCTCGAGCGGCGCCCCGGCCGCGGTGCGCCGCAGCGGCAGCAGCCGGATTTCATGGTAGTAGCCGCTGGTGGGGGAGAGGAATGGACTGCCGATCGGGTGCTGATCGCGGGCGCCCACGGCCGGCGCCGAGCCGTCGGCGTTGACGTAGCCCCAAACCGTCAATTGGACGAACAGTCCGGCGGGGCCGACCGTGTCGGTGACGGCCTGCGCGCTCACCCAGTCGCGCGCCGCGAGGCCGTCGACGAGGTTCGGGGAGACGGCGCGCAGGCTGTCGAGGAAGTCCCCGCGCGCGATCGGGCCGCCGGTGGCCCCGGCCCGCGCGTAGAGCGCGGCGTTAAGCTGCCGCAGCCAGCCGCCGTAGGCGTTCCAATCGCCGGCCGAGGCGTTTACCTGCGAGGTCATCAGCCGCCAGAAGAGCGCCCCGGCCGCGCGCTGCCACAGGTCGGGCGAGGGGTAGTGGCCCGGCCGCGCCTGACCCGCCAGCACGTTGCCGCCGAGCGCCTGCAACGTGTCGGCGCGGGCGAGCATGTCGGCGGGGTGGAGGCCGATCGCGTCCGGTCCGCCGCTCGCGCGCAGCGCCAGCGCCGCTAGCGAGGCGCCGGCGGTCGCCAGCCCCTCCTCCGCCCAGGCGTCCGCGAGCGCCACACCGCCGTGGAAGGCGTGCATGACCTCGTGGGCAAGCGCGGCGTTCAACTCGGGGTAGGCGCCGCTGTCAGGCGTCGGGGCAGGGAAGCCGCCGATGTAGAGCCGGCGGGTGGCGGCGTCGTAGGCGAGGCTGGCGGGGGCGATCCCGGCCGCCGCAGCGCCCGCCGGCCCCAGCACGCGCACAGTGCCGCCCAGCGCCGGCGGCCCGTAGATGAGCCGCGCCGTCGGGTAGAACGCGGCCAGGAATCGCCGGAGGTAGGGCGCCCAGGCGCCGCTGTTGGCCGTATCCCAGCTCTCGACGTCGCTGAGATCGAACGTGAGCTCGTTGGCCGCGCCGCCCAGCACGAGCGACCCCGGTGTCACCGGAGGTGCCGGGATCAGCCCGGCCGAGCGGTAGGCCGGCAGCGGCGGCACGACTGGCGACCCGGCCCGCGCCGCGACACCCAGCTCGCCACCCCCGCGTGGCTCCCCCGGCCCTGCAACCCCTCCTACCACCGCCGCCGGGCCGCTCTCGTGGTGGGGCTGGGCGGGGCCGGCCCCAACCGGCCCGGACGCCGACCTCAACCCGGCCGCGGCATGATCGGACGTCGATCCGGCACCAGCGGGGGCCACCACAGCGACGGGCGACGCTCCAGCCTGAGTGTCGGGCTGGGGCAGCGGCACCGCGCCGATCAGCAGGAGCGCCAGGACGACAGAGACGCGCGCCAGCTTCGGACGCACACCGCACCCCCATCTGAAGCTGAGACCGTCGCGGTACCGCCCGCCAGATGGAAAGCTGACACCGCCCCGGCAGCCAGGTGGACCACAAAGGCAGCGACGCACCCGTGCTCAGCATTCTGACGGGCATACTACTGCTTGTCAACATGGACGATATGCTAAAATGCGTATAGGTAGTTACGCGCCGGGAATGTGCGGGCCCGCCCCCCCTTGGTCAAGCACCTCGAGAGTGACCTGTGGGAGCTGCGAGAGGAGAGCGCAAGCAACATCTACCGGCTGATCTATTGTTTTCTTCCCATCCAACGTATTCTGATGCTGCACGGCTTCCAGAAGCAGTCGCAGCGCACCCCGCGTAACGAGATCGCGGTGGCACAGGCCCGATTGGCGACTTCCTGGCACGTGAAGGAGGTGATGACGCAAGTGACGCATGAACGGCATGATGCGACCGCTCAGGGCATCGCCAGCTACGAGGGGTGGAGAGCGGAGCTGCTGGCTGATCCAGAGATGCAGTCCATGTACGAGGCAGAGGCTGCCAAGAAGGAGCTCTGGCTCCAGTTGGTCGAAGCCCGGCAGGCAGCGGGGCTGACCCAGGCCGAGCTCGCCAAGCGGCTGGGCGTGTCGCAGGCGCAAGTAGCCCGCATCGAGAAGCGCGGGTACGACGCCTACACCCTCAACACGCTGCGGCGATACGTCCGCGCCCTCGGCGACGACTTTCAACTCGATGTGCAGATCCACCACCGTCCCGGTGGATTGGTGCGGCCGCGGCCGGCGGGATAGGCCTCGAGTGGGGAGCCGGCGAGGCGGGCAGCCGGTCGGCACGGACTTAACAATTCCTCCACGCCGGCCGCGTCCAACAGGTATTCTCACATTCAATGGCAGCATCTCACCGTTAGCATGGCCTCTGGAGCGTGCGAGCATGCTGCAGCAGGAGCGACATGGCGGTGCACGAGCCCGGCGGGTGGATCGAGCCATCGGTCTGCCCGCGGGCAGACCGACACAGCGGGAGCGACAGAACGGTGCGCGAGCTCTCCCCGACCGACCTGCCCCCCCTAACCGCCCGGCGGCTGGCAAACTGGGGCCAGACCCCGGCGACCCGCACGCCAGACCCGACCGCGGCGACTCGGCTCATCGAGCGGATCGGCTTCGCCACGCTCTTTCCGGCCTCTCCCGAGGTGCCCAACCTCTTCCACGCTTACACCGGTGACCCCGGCACGCGGGTGGTGACCGAGTGGGACAGCCCGGCCGGCAACGTCTACACCTGGCGCTGGCAGCTCGGGCGCGCCGAGGCCGCCTTCTACACGGCGATCGTGCGCGGGCGGCCGACGCTCGTGAGCTGGGCGCTCCTGCCGGCGCTGCTGCGCCTGGTCGGTGACCTGCGCGCCCCCGACGAGCTGTACGACCGGGGCGAGCTGTCGGCCGGTGCCTACCGGATCGCCCGGGCGCTCGATGAGTCGGGCGGCGTGCTCGCGACGGGCGAGTTGCGCCGGGCCGCCGGCTTCCCGACCGGTCGCGAGCAGCGCGCGGCCTTCCTGAAGGCGGTCGCCGAGCTGGACCGGCGCCTCATGCTGGCGAAGGTCTTCGCCGAGGGCGATGAGGACATGCGCCACGCGCTCGTGTCAGCCCGCTATCCCGAGGCGGTCGAGGCGGCGGACCGCCTCACCCGCAACGCCGCGCTCTACGCGGTGCTTGCAACCTATCTGCCAGCGGCGGTCTACGCCGTACCTACCCCGCTGGCGCGCCACCTGGGCCTGCCCGAGCCCGAGCTACGCGCCGCGCTCGACCGCGCGGTCGAGCGCGGCACAGCGGAGCCCGCCCGGCTACCCGGTCAACGCGGCGCCTGCTACCTCGCGACCACCTGACGAGGCGCTCGCGCCGGGTCCGCTGGGCGCGGGTGCAGGCTCGCAGCGCGGTGCCTGCTACCTCGCGGCTCCATGGTTTCGGTGGCAGTCGCCGCCGAACGCGCCGATCGAGCGCCGCGCGACTCGGCGCGGCCGAAGGACGGAGAGGATACGACGTGATGCGTGGCAAGATCGACATGCTGGCGGTGCTGACGGACGATGTGGCGGCGATGGTGGCCTTCTACCGCGACGTGCTGGGCTTCCAGGTCGAGGCGGACCACGGGGAGCACGTCGAGTTCGTCCACGAGGGCGTGCGGTTCGCCGTCTCCGGGCGGGGCTACCTGACCGAGGTCGTTGGCGTCGAGCTCCCGAGCGGCGCCTCACGGGTCGGCGCATTCGGGCTGGCGTTTCGCGAGGCGACGGCGGAGGCGGTGGATGCCGCCTACGCCGAACTGATCGCGCGCGGGGCGCGGCCGGTGAAGCCGCCCAGCACGATGCCGTGGGGCCAGCGCACCGGCTTCTTTGCCGACCCCGAGGGCAACATCCACGAGGTCTTCGCCGACCTGACTGGCGGCCCACCGGGCGCCGGCTAGGACGGGCGGGGCGCGCACCCCGGCCCCCAATCCTGGGGGAACTGGCCCGCCGGCCCCCAATCCTGCGGGGTGCCACTCACCTGAATCTGGAATCGGACGGGCCTGAGACCAGGCCCAGGCAAGCGAGAGCCCGCGATCCGGCTGTTAGGGAACCGGCTCGCGGGCTGTTGGGGCGCACACCCCCTGGATTGGGGGTCGGGGACCTGCCTCCGCCTTACCGGCGGTGGCTGCCCTGGTTCGGGACGCCCGGCACGAAGTTGGGCGTCGCGGTGGTCGAGCTGGCGGTGCTGGCCGGGGGTGCCGGCGGCGGGCTCACGGTCTGCACGCTGACCGCGCCGCTGCTGCCCGTGCCGACCGTCTGCACGGTCACCGGGTTGGAGCTCACGGGCGGGACGGTGTTGATCTTCGCCGTCGCCTGCACGTTCGCGGCGTTGGTGTTGCTGAGGATCTGCGCGTTCTGGGCCGCGATGGAGGGCTTGACGTTCGCGGGCGGCGCGACCGTCTGCGCCGTCTGGATCACGCCGGCGGTGTTGACCGTGCTGACCGAGGTCACGGCGGGCATCACCACCGGGGTGGCCTGCGGGGCGGCGCGGGCGATCGTCTGCTGGAAGATCGTCGGCGCGGCGTAGGTCTGGATCGGCGCGGTGTTGTAGGTGTAGGCCGAGTACACGAGCGGCTGGTAGGTCGTGCTGGTGCTATAGATCGCCGGCTTCGAGGCGACCGTCAGGTAGTAAGGCTGGTAGATTGTGCCGAAGTTGTAGGGCCGGTAGGTGGGCGCGAGGTAGGTAGTCGGCAGCCCGGCCACACCGTAGTAGATGTAGGTCGGCGTGTTGTAGAGGGGTGCGTAGCTCCAGTAGTAGGGGAAGCTGTAGCGGTAGTTCAGGTACTGCGCCCAGGCGTAGTAGCCGAAGGGGTAGTAGCCCCAGCCGTAGCCCGGCGCCCACGAGTAGCCGGGGAACTGGCTCCACGGCACCCCGTCGAACGGGTAGGCGTAGTAGTAGCCGTGCAGGTAGCCGTAATCCCAGTCGGCGCCGATCTGCGTCGGCATCGGGATCGGGTGCTCGGTGACCGAGATGCCCATCCAGCCGTCGGTCGGCAGCACGCCGAACGAGAACTGCCAGCCGGTCGAGCTGTCGACGTTCACCGACAGGCTCTGGCCGTCGTTGAGCGTCACCGTGACGGTGGCGAAGGCGAGGCTCGGATCGACGTTCTCGAGCCGGCCGCTGAGGATCTTCGTGCCGGGCGCGAACGGGTTGAGCGACAGGCGCAGCGTGCTCGCGGCCTCGGCCGGCGCGGTGTTTGAGACACCCGCGCCGAAAAGACCGACGAGGAGGCTCGCCAACAGCAGGAGGCGGATCAGCTTGCTCATCGGTAGCAGGTCCTTTCTGTCTCGTCGTTGTTTCACATGGTGGCGGGGCGTCGACCACTGTTCGTGACACCAGTATGCGCCCCCTCCCCCATTCGCCACGGTCAGGTGGCTGACGTTGGCCACGTCACCTGGGCGACACAGCAGCTTTCCGGGGCCTCCCCACCCCTCCCCGGGCCCCGCCGGCCGGCGGCACACGCCGTCCAACACCCCGGCCCCGCGCCGTGGACCGCCGCCAGCGTGGGCAGTTCGCCGGACCCGCCGGCGCGCCGCTCGCTTGACTTTCCTCGCGGCTTCGCCTAGCGTCAGGGGCATCGACGCGGCCCACAGCGAAGGGAATGCGGGCTCGGCAGTGCCGTCCACGGGGCGACGAACACCGCCGCGACAACGCTGCCGAGCTCGCCGGCGCGCCCCCGGCGCAGGGGGACCGATCAGGCGGCCGAATTGCGACCTGGCAGGAGGAGGTAACGGGCGTGACGACCGAGACGACGAGCCTCGACGCGCTGCTGCGGACCGAGCGCATCGTGCAGCCGCCGCCCGCCGTGCTCGAGCGGGCGCATGTGCGCGACGCCGACGCGCTCTACCGCGAGGCGATGGCCGACATCGAGGCGTTCTGGGACGCCCGCGCGCGCGAAATGGAGTGGTTCTCACCCTGGGAGCGCGTCCTCGAGTGGAACTACCCCTACGCACGCTGGTTCATCGGCGGCACCTGCAACATCACTGTCAACTGCCTCGACCGCCACGTGCGCGATGGGCGCAAGAACAAGGTCGCCCTTATCTGGCTCGGCGAGGACAGCCAGGAGCGCATCTTCACCTACTACCAGCTCCTGGGCCTGGTCAACCGATTCGCCAACGGCCTCAAGCAGCTCGGCGTGCGCAAGGGCGATCGCGTCTGCATCTACATGCCCTTCACCCCCGAGGGGATGGCCGCCATGCTCGCCTGCGCGCGCATCGGCGCCATCCACTCCGTCGTCTACGCCGGCCTCGGTGCCGGGTCGCTGCGCAGCCGGATCGAGGACGCGGGCGCCCGCGTCCTGCTCACCTCCGACATCGGCATCCGGCGCGGCAACGTGGTGAACCTGAAGGCGATCGTGGACGAGGCAGTCGCCGGGCTCGACGGCGTCGAGCGGATCGTGGTCCACCGCCGCCGGGGGGAACAGACCGCGCTCGATCCGCGGCGCGAGGTCGACCTCGACGAACTGCTCGCCGGGCAGAGCCGCGAGTGCGAGCCCGAGGTGATGGCGAGCGAGGACCCGCTCTTCATCCTCTATACCAGCGGCACAACCGGCCGCCCCAAGGGCCCGGTCTACGTCCACGGCGGCTACATGGTCGGCACCTGCTACCTGACGCGGATCGCCTACGACCTGCACGACGACGACATCTACTGGTGCACCTCCGACATCGGCTGGATCGTCGGCCACAGCTCGATCGTCTACGGGCCGCTCGCCAACGGCGCCACCTGCGTGGTGCGCGAGGGCGCGCCCGACCATCCGAACCCTGGCGTCGTCTGGTCGATCGTCGAGCGGTACGGCGTGACGCAGCTCTTCACCGCGCCGACGGCGCTGCGCATGTTCATGAAGTTCGGCCCCGCCTACCCGGCGAAGCACGACCTGAGCACGCTGCGGCTGGTGATCTGCGCCGGCGAGCCGCTCAACCCCGAGGCCTACGCCTGGACGCAGCGCCACATCGCGGGCGATCACGGCTACGTGGTCGACAACTGGTGGCAGACGGAGACCGCCGCGCCCACGATCGGCACGCTCCCCTGCATGCCGGGCAAGCCCGGCCGCGCCGGCCGACCGTTCCCCGGCGTGGTCGCCGACGTGCTCGATCGGCAGGGCAACCAGGTCGAGACGGGCAAGTGCGGTTTCCTCGTGCTCAAGGGGCCCTGGCCCCACCTGATGCGCACGATCTGGG
>JBHOQZ010000749.1:0-1215 GCA_042408635.1 Chloroflexota bacterium | reverse complement strand
CCCGGCTCGACCGAGCCGCCGGTGGCGGCGCGATCTCTCTGCCAGCCCCAGCCTCAGCTGATCACCACCGCTCCGCCTTGGTAACCGCGCCGGCGCCGACAGCGTCAGTCATCGATCGCCTGATGGGTCGCCTCACCCAAGTCGACGCCATCCAGTTGCGACAGCGGCACCGCCGGCGGCTGCCTGCCCAGCGCGTCCGGACGAACAGCGCGTGCTCGCACTCTCGGGTTGGGTACGGGGCGAAGGCTTGGACGGCAGCGGGCGCAGCGCCTGGTCGGCGGCGAATTAGGACGGGCCAAACCGCCAGCCGCCGTTCACGATGATGATGGCACTGGTGACGTACCCCGCTTCGGGCGAGGCGAGGTAGCGCACGGCCGCCGCGATGACCTCGGCGCTGCCTGGTCGCCGCGCGGCGTTTGCGCCACGATCGAATTGATTCGCGTTTCGGGCCAGTCACCCGTGAAGCCGGCGTTGGCGATGAAGCCGGGTACGACCACGTTCACAGTGACCCCCTGCGGGCTGAGCTCGCGCGCCAGGCCGAAGCTGAGCCCGTGCAATCCCGCCTTGGCGGCGGCGTAGCCGAGGGCACCGGGGTTGCTACCGCCTGTCTGAGCCCCGAGCGCCGCAGCATTATCTCGACGGCCGGGGCCACCGATTCGCGGCGGCTGACGTCGACCTCTACCCAGTCGACGCGCTCGCCCAGCTCGGCCGCAGTTGTGCGCAGCCGTTCGGGCCGCCGGCCCATGATCACCACACGGTCGCCCGCCGCCACCTGGCTGGCCGCGATGGCGCGGCCGATACCCGAGCCGCCGCCAGTCACGATGCAGACGCGCTCCGTCGATCGCTGCTCCATGAAGCTTCCTCCCGCCACGCATCGCGCTCATCTCGATCCTAGGGCAGTCGAAAGCCAGCGGCCAACATCTCAATCGGTAATCTTTTATATGTGTTGCATATCAGTGCGGGAGAACCGAGCGTAGAACTTCGTCACCTACGCTTCTTCGTCGCAGTCGCCGAGGAGCTGCACTTTGGACGAGCGGCCGCGCGCCTCGGGATCGCCCAGCCGCCGCTGAGCCAGCAGATCCGGGCGCTGGAAGGGGAGCAAGGTGTGCGGCTCTTCGCGCGCAACCGGCGCCGCGTCGAGCTGACGGAGGCCGGCGCGGCATTCCTCATCGAGGCACGTCGGACGCTGGCGCAGGCGCTCCGTGCGGCGACGGC
>JBHOQZ010000741.1:0-17318 GCA_042408635.1 Chloroflexota bacterium | reverse complement strand
CCCGGCACGGGGACGCAGCGCCTCCGTCACCCTCAGCAACGGGGACGGGCTGGCCACGCTCCCCACAGCCCTGGGCGGGAGGGACACGCTCCCTCACCCCCAGCATCGGGGGCAGGAGGGTCCCCTCCCCGTCTCCCCCAGTATTGGGGGGCGGGGGGGCCGTCCCTCACCCCCCAGGATTGGGGGCTCGGGCGGCGGCGAAGTGCGGTGGCACCACCAGCGCCCCCCTCGTCCGCACGGACGACGGGGGTTTTGCTATCCATCCCGAGGACGGAGGTGTCACCGTGGAACGCACCTGGACGACCGATTTGGCCCGGCACACCGGCCGGCGCGTGCGGCTCGCCGGCTGGCTGCATCACCTCCGCCGCTTGAGCGGCGTCAGCTTCCTGCTGCTGCGCGCGGCAGCGCGGCAGCGCGCAGATCGTCGTCGAGGACGCGGCGCTGATCGAGCGGCTGGCCGGGCTCGCCCACGAGTCGGTGCTGGCGGTCGAGGGCACGGTCGTGGCCACGCCGCAGGCGCCCGGTGGCGTGGAGGTCAACCAGCCGGCGGGTCGCCTATCCGGGCCGGAAATGGCCCTGTAGCCGCGTAGGGCGCCCGGTGGCGTGGAGGTCAACCAGCCGGCGGTCGAGGTCATCGCGCCGGCCAGCGCGCCGCCGCCGCGCGACCTTTTCCGGCCGACGCTGCGGGCGCAGCTCCCGACGATCCTCGACCACGCGCCGCTCACGCTGCGCCACCCGCGCCACCGCGCCTACTTCCGCATCGCGGCGGCGGCGCTGGCGGGCTTCCGCGGCACGCTGCACGCCCGCGGCTTCACCGAAATCCAGACGTCGAAGATCGTCGCCGCGGCGACCGAGAGCGGCGCCACCGTCTTCCGCCTCGACGATCTGGGGCGCCCGGCCGACCTGGCGCAGAGCCCCCAGTTCTACAAGCAGATCATGGTCGGCGTCTTCGAGCGCGTCTTCGAGGTCCGGTGGTGTTTCGCGCCGGCTACACGGTTTGCCGCCCGGCGTGGCCGGAGGCGACGCTCGGGGCAGTCGGCGATGCCGGGGTCGAGGCCGCCATCCGCGACACCGGCCTGGATTCGTGCGTCTGCGCGCCGCTCAAGGCCCGCGGGCACGTCTTCGGCGCGATCGTCTTCGCCTTCGGCACCTCCGGCCGCCGCTACGACGAGCGCGACCGGCACACCGCCAAGGAGCTGGCACGGCGCGCCGCGCTCGCCCTCGACAACGCCCACCTCTTCGCCGCGACACAGGCAGCGGTGCGGCTGCGCGACGAGTTCCTGGCGGTGGCGGCGCACGAGCTCAAGACGCCGGTGACGAGTCTGCGTGGCTACGCGCAGCTCACGATTCGCCAGTTCAAGCGCGACGGCTACCTCGATCCCGAGCGCACCCGCCGCGCGCTCGCCGTGATCGACAGCCAGGCGATGCGGCTCACGCACCTGGTCAGCCAGCTCCTCGACGTCTCGCAGCTCGACGCCGATCGGCTCCGGCTCGACCGCCGCGAAACCGACCTGGTGCCGCTGGTGGAGGAGGTCGTGCGGAGGGTGCGGTGCATCGCCGATCGGCACGACATCGTGCTGCGCGCGCCCGCGCGGGCGATCGCGGTCGCGGACCCGACGCGGGTCGAGCAGATCGTCGCCAACCTGCTCTACAACGCCGTCAAGTTCAGCCCCACCGGCAGCCGCCTCGAGGTCGAGATCGGCGCAGTGCCCGGCGATGTGGTGCGGCTCACCGTGCGCGACTAGGGCGGCGGCGTGCGGCCCGAGCGCCGCGCGCGGCTCTTCGACCGGTTCTACAAGGCGCACGACGACTTCCAGGGCGGGCTGGGGCTCGGTTTCTCCATCAGCCGGCAGCTCGCGCTGCGCCACGGCGGCACCCTCGAAGCCGAGGTCCCGCCCGGCGGCGGCACCCAGTTCGTGTTGACGCTGCCGGTGCGCGGCGGGTAGCCCCGGGCGGGTAGCCCCGGGCGCCGCAACCTGCCGCCCCGCGCTACCCATGGCCCATCGGCTCGAGGCGGTTGAGCACGGCCCGCACGCCGGGCAGCCGCTCCACCAGCGCCTCGACCGCGTTCGCCTGCGCCGCGTCCGCCACCTGTCCCTCGATCGTCACGACCCCGCCGGCCACCGTCACCGCGATGGCATCGGCTGGCAGGCGCGGATGGGCCAGCAGCGCGTGCCGCACTTCTCGAGCGATCTCCCCGTCGGCGTGGGGCACGATCTCGGGCAGACGCACCTCGATCTCGTTGGCGATGTTGAGCACGCCGGGGACGCCGTGGGTGACGGTCTGCGCAGCCCGGAGCTCCTCCACCGAGCGCAGGACGCCGAAGAGCGAGACGACCCCGCCGACGACCGTGACGCCGATCACCGCCGGGTCGACCTCGGGAGACCGGCGCAACGCCTCGATCACCGCAGCCTGGATCCGGGCGTCCCCAGAGAGCGAGGGTGGGATGCTGCCTGCTGACATCGGGCACTCCTCAGCGACCTGCGCAGCTCGCGCGGTCTGGCGGTGCGGTGGGGCGCGATCGGCACCGCCACCGCCGCGATCCGGGCGGTCGCGCCCGGTGCCGGATGGGGTGTGGTCGGCGCCCCGTCGCTCCTCCCCGTCACGCCCACCCGGCCGAGCGGCACCGGCCCGGTTGCCGCCCCGGCGCGGGAGCAGCCCGGCCCGGCCGGACGCTCGCCCGAGGGAGCATGACGACGCTACGAGACGCCGACCACGTAGACATCCTGCCCCGGAATGGTAACGCTGCGGGTCGCACCGGGTAAACGGTATGTTGCGGAACGCAGCCACCTGCGGGTTGGGGTACGACATGTGGTTCAAATGGCCCGTCGAGTGGAAGCGGCCGTGGAGCGTGCCGTCGGGGTCGGGCGGGTTCGGACCTGGACGCGCGGGTCGAGCGCGTCGCGGATGCCGTCGCCCAGCAGATTGAAGCCGAGCACGGCCAGGAAGATGGCGGCGCCCGGCGCGATCGAGAGCCAGGGCGCGACGCTGATGAACTGGTAGCCGCCCCGGAGCATCGTCCCCCAGCTCGCGTTGGGCGGCGGCAGCCCGAGACCCAGGAACGCCAGGCTCGCCTCCGAGAGGATGGCGAACGCCGAGTTGAGCGATGCCTGCACGACGATCAGCGACGCGACATTGGGCAGGATATGGCAGCGGATGATGCGTGGGTGGCTCGCGCCGCAGGCGACCGCGCCGCGCACGAACTCCTGGTTGCGGACCACCAGCACGCCGCTGCGCACCAGCCGCGAGAAACTGGGCGAGGCGACGATGCCGACTGCCAGGACGATCGTCGCCAGGCTCGCCCCGAGGAAGGCGACCATGCTCAGCGCCAGCACCAGCCCCGGAAAGGCGAGCAGGCCGTCGACGATGCGCATCAGGAGCGTGTCGAGCCGCCCGCCGAAGTAGCCGGCGAGGACGCCGATCGCGATCCCCAGCGCCGCGGCCAGGCCCACGGCCAACCCGGCCACCGCCAGCGAGATCCGTGCGCCGAAGAGCAGCCGGGCCACCATGTCGCGGCCCAACTCGTCGGTGCCCAAGGGATGGGCGAGGCTGGGCGACCGCAACATGTCGGCGCCCTGCACCGCCGTCGGGTCGTACGGGGTGAGCCAGGGGCCGAGGACGGCGCACAGCACCAGCGCCAGCGTGATCGCCCTGCCCACCACCGCGTGGCGGCTGGCCGCGAGCCGTCCCAGCAGCGACGGCTCCGAGCGCCCCTCGTGCCGCAGCAGGTCCGCCGACCCGGAGCGCCAGGCCGTCCTAGCAACCGCCATGGTCCCCCTCCCACGGCACAGAACCCGCGTCACGCTCACGCATAGCGAATCCGCGGGTCCAGGTAGGCGTACACCACGTCGACGACCAGGCTGCTGGCGACGGCGGCCGCCGTCAGGAACAGCACGACGCCCTGGACGACCGGGTAGTCGCGGCCCACGATGGCGTCGACCACCAGGCGACCGACGCCCGGGAGCCCGAAGATCGTCTCGGTAACGACCGCACCGCCCAGCATCCGGCCGAACTCGACCCCGATCACCGTCACGGCCGGGACGAGCGCGTTGCGCAGGCAGTGGCCGATCAGCAAGTGCCGCTCCGCCAGCCCCTTGCCGCGCGCGGTCCGCACGTAGTCCTGGTTGAGCACCTCGAGCACGCTCGACCGGACGATGCGCGTCAGCGTCCCGGCGTAGGCCGCCGAGAGGGTGAGCGCCGGGAGGATCATCAGGCGCAGGTTGCCGAGCGGATCGTCCAGCGGGCTGACGTAGCCCGACGACGGCAGCCAGCGCAGGGTGAGGGCGAAGACGAGGATCAGCAGAATGCCGAGCCAGAAGTTGGGCATCGAGACGCCCACCACCGCGAGCGCCGACGCGGCGAGGTCGAGCCGCCGATTGTGGTGGAGCGCCGCCAGCGTCCCGAGCGGGATGGCGATGGCGATCGCGAGCAGCAGCGCCAGCACGGCCAGCTCGACCGTCACCGGCAGCCGGGCCAGGATCAGGTCGACCACGCCGTACGGCAGCCGGAACGACCGTCCGAAGTCCCCGCGCACGATGTGGCCCGCCCAATCGAGGTACTGGACGTGGATCGGCCGGTTGAACCCGAGGTCCTGCCGCAGCCGGGCGATGGTCTGGGCGTCCGCGTCCTGCCCGAGCATCAGCACGACCGGATCGCCCAGCGCCTGCATCGACAGGCAGAAGACCACCAGGCTCACGAAGAAGAGCACCGGCACCGCGTAGACCAGTCGGCGGATGACGTAGGCGCCCACTTACGCCGGCCCTCCCAGACTCACGAGGTAATCCTGGACCGTCGCGAGCGGCACCACGTCGGCGTATTTCATCGCCATGTCGAAGAGGTTGACGCGGTGGGGCACCGAGGCGCGGTCGAAGACGCACTCCTCCGGCACGATCACCTTGAAGCGCAAGTCGTAGGCGTCGACGACGGTCGCGCGGACGCAGCCGCTGGTCGTGCAGCCGGTGACGATCACCGTGTCGACCTGGCGGGCGATCAACTCGGCCACCAGGCGCGTGCCGCCGAAGGCGCTGGCCGCGACCTTGGCGATGTCGATCTCGCCGGGGAGCGGCGTCAGCTCGTCGACGACCTGATTGCCGCGCCGGGGCCGCTGCCCGTTCGGGCCGTTCTCGACCCGGTTGGGGCCGTGGGTGTAGACGACCGGCAGACCGCGCTCGCGGGCGAGGTCGAGCAACCGCCGGATATGGGGAATGGCGGCCCAGGCGTCCAGGCCGCAGCTATTGGGGTAGCGCGCAATCGAGTCGAGGATCGGCTCGGGCTGGTGGCCGGTGAGGTTGTACTCGACGTCGACGATGAGCAGCGCCGGCCGGCGGCCGAAGCCCCTTGGTCGACCGTAGCCGGCGCGGCGGTAGACCTCGCGCTCCTCCGGCGGGATCAGATCGTCCCATGTGGCCATGGACGTACCCTACTGGTCGAGCCAGAGGTCGCGCACGCGCATGACGTCGTCCGGGAAGTACTTGAAGTTCTGGACCTTCGGGGTCATCGCGTAGACCGACGAGAGGTGCCAGAAGAAGACGTAGGGCGCATCGTCGACGATCTGCTGCTGTGCCTCGAAGTAGAGCTGCTGGCGCCTGGGCTGGTCGTAGGTCGACATCGCCTCCTCGAGGAGCTGATCGACCTTCGGGCTGCTGTAGCCGGTCGTGTTCGCGAAGCCCTTCGAGTGGAAGAGAATGTAGAGCAGACCGTGCGGGTCGGGCTGCAGCGTCCAGTTCGTGAGCGTCCAGTTGATCTCGCGTGCCACGACCTTGGCGTAGCTGTCGTTCGGGTTGACGGTGGCGATCTCCATCGCGACGCCGACCTTGGCGAGCTGGGCCTTGATCAGCTCGGCCTCCCGGATCGAGTCGGGCAGGGCCGCGACGGTCATCGTCTCCTTGAAGCCGTCGGGGTGGCCCGCCTCGGCCAGGAGACGCGGCCGGTGCCCAGCCAGTAGACGCGCTGGAGCTCGTTGCGGTCGATAGCGCTGGCGGTCGCCTGGCGCAGCTTCAGGTTGTCGAACGGCGGCTTGTCGACCCACCACCGCATGCCGTACCAGCCGCCGCTCTCGAACTCCATCACCCTCACCGACGGGCCGCCCTTGAGCGTCGCCAGCGACTGCGGTGAGAAGTGGTCGTTGATCTGCAGCTCGCCGGTGCGAACCATGGTCGTTCCGACCGTGTCGTCGGGGATCGCCCGGTAGATGAGCTCGTCTAGGTTGGGCTTGCCGACGTCCCAGTAGCCGTCGAAGCGCCGAGCCGTCAGATTGTCCTCGGGCACCCACTCGACGAACCTGAAGGGGCCGGTGCCGCCGCGGGTGCCGCCGGCGCACCGCCCGGTATCGTCGGCCCGGCGGCACAGGCGCTCAGCGCGATAGCGAGCAGGCTCAACACCGTCAACCAGCCCCAGGCGGAGGGGATGCGGGCTCGGATCCCCCGGCGCGGGCGCGAAGATAGCGTCACGCTCGACGGCTGGGCTTCCTCACTCGGATCCCCCGGCGCGTGGGCGCAATCCTGGCCCTGCACCCGCCTGGCGGTGCCGTCCGCGCTCCATCGCTCCGGGCCTCGTCACGTCGCCTCGCCCCGCTCCCCGTGGAGGACCTCCTCGCTGCCTCGGCTACATACGTGCCGGCCGCCCGGCCCTACCCGGCGACCTCCTCCTGTTTGAACCGCAATATCGCCATGCGGGTGCTCAACGCGTGCTCCATGTGCTCGCGGGCCCGCCGCTCGGCGGCATCGCCGTCCCCCGCGGCGATGGCATCGAGGATGGCGCGGTGCTCGGCGACCGCTGCCGACGCCCGGCCCGGGTAGGCGAGCGTCGTTTCGCCGAAGCGGCGCACCCAGTCGTGGATCTGGCAGGTGAAACGGAGGAGCAGGCTGTTGTGCGCCGCCTGGCAGAGCGCCTCGTGGAACGCGATGTTGGTCTGGCTGAGCGCGGCGGGGTCGGCGCGCGCCGCGGCCTCGGCGAACCGGTCGTTGATCCAGGCGAGGTGGGCGCGGTCGGCGGGCAGCGACTCGGCCGACGCCAGGCGCGCGGCCAGACCGTCGAGCGCGGTGCGCACGGCGTAGACCTCGAGCACCTCGTGTGCGGTGATGGTGCGCACCACCAGCCCGCGGCGTGGGATGCGCCGGGCCAGCTCCTCCGTTTCGAGTCGGAGGATGCCCTCGCGCACCGGGGTCCGGCTGACCTGGAAGCTGCGGGCCAGGTGTTCCTCGCCCAGCGACTCGCCCGGCCGGAGCGTGCCGGACAGGATCGCCTCCCGCAGCGTCTGGTAGACGGCCTCGGCCGCGCTCGCCCCGCCCGCGTGCGCCGCCCAGAGCTCCTCCAGCGACCGCCCGGCCATACCCCGCTCCCGCGTGCTCCCGTTCCGGCCCGCGTATACAATGCATCGAGGTGACCCGAAGTCTACCCCCGGTCCGGCTCGCCTGTCAATGTGGGGCAAACGCCGGCATGACCCCTTCGGTGAACAGCTCCATGTCGGCCAGCAACTCCTCCATCGTGTCGCCCAGGAAGACGACGCCCATGTGCTCGACGCCGGCGCGCTCGTAGACGCGAATCTGCTCGATCACCTGCGCCGGGTTGCCGAGCAGGTTGCCGGCGCGGTACTTCGCCAGCTCGCCCTCGACGCTTGCACCGGGCGTGCGCGCCAGCGTGCGGCGGAAGTGCTGCGAGCGCACCAGCTTCGCCTCGGCCGCCGCCTCGTCGCGTCCGAAGCTGAGCCAGATCTGGAAGTTCAGGCTGATCGCCGCGGGATCGCGGCCGGCATCACGCGCCGCGGCGTCGATCATGGCGCGGGCAGGTGCGATCCCCTCCGGCGGCATCGCCGCCACGATCCAGCCGTCGGCGATCTCGCCCACGCGCTTGAGGCCGGTCGGGCCGTGGGCGTTCAGGTAGATCGGAAACGGCTGCTGCGTCGGTTTGGGCGCGAGCTCGACCCCCTCGAAGTGCAGATACCGCCCCTGGAAGCTGGCCGAGCGCTCCCCGAACAGCAGGCGCAGGGCCCTGATGCCCTCCTCCAGCATGGCGCCGCGGTTGGCGCCCTTCAGGCGCGGCTGCACCGCCTCGAACTCCTCGCGGTAGCCGCCGATGCCCACGCCGAGCATCACCCGGCCCCCCGAGAGCACGTCGAGCGTCGCCACCTGCTTGGCGAGCAGCACCGGCTCGCGCTGCGGCAGCACGATCACGCTCAGCACCAGGCGCAGCCGCTCGGTGATGGCCGCCAGCGAGGCGTAGGTCACGATCGGCTCGTAGAAGTTGGGCGGCTCGGCCTGCGTCGCCCGGATGGCGTGCGGCGTCGTGAAGTGGTCGTTGGCCCAGAGGGAGTGGTAGCCCAGCGCCTCGGCGCGCCGCGCGATCGTGGCGAACCCCTCCGGCCGCACGTAGGGGACCGGGTAGGCCGTGCCCTCCCGACAGGACGGTATGCCCACGCCAAAGCGGATCGCCATCTCGCTCCCTCCACGGCGTCTCCGGGCATCGCCGCTACTCGATCCGGCTGATCTCGACGTCGAGCGGCCCCTCGAAGATGATCCGCTCGCAGCGCTTCACGAACTCCTCCAACCCGGTGTCGATCTTGCCGATGAGGGCGACGTCGATCGGCACCATGAAGGGAGCCAGCCACTGGGCCTGGCCGTAGGCGATGGCGATCTTGAGCAGGCCGCTGCGGTAGCCGGGGTAGTAGATGATGTCGCCGGCGCTGAGGCGGCCGGCCTTGTTCTCGACCGGCGCCGACTCGGGCAGCAGCGGATAGTTGCCCTCGGTGCGCCAGGCGTCGCCTGACCAGCGCGCCTGGATGGTGCGGTCCTTGATCGGCAGGGTGCGCCAGAGCGCCGCGACGGTGTTCGGCGCCTTGTCCTCCTAGAGCTGAGCCTCCGCGACCACGCCGTCGACCTTGATCCGGATCCGCTTCGCCACGGTACCTCTCCTCATGCGGCGGCCGCCCGGCCGGCGCGACCGGCGCGCCGCCCCGCCGCTGTCGCCAGGCGCCCGGTGCCCTCTAGCCGGCTGCGGCGACACTGTATACAATAACCGTGGGAAGCGCAAGTTGGCTGAGGCCCGTCGGAGGTGGAGAGCCATGCCAGTGTCCGAGCAGTTTACGCAGGTGATCGAGGACATCCGCGCCTGCCCGAACATCCGCGACATCCGGGCGCTGGTCGAGGGCGCCAGCGAGGCAGAGCTGGCCTACCGGCCGGCACCGGGCGAATGGTCGATCGTCGAGTGCCTGCGGCACCGGGGTGATATCGAGGAGCTGCGCCATAGGCGCTGGGACCGCATGCTGGCGGAGGAAGACCCGCAGATCGACCGGCCACCGCCCCAGCCTGGTGAGCGCGACAGCGAGGACGCGCGCGTGCTGCTGGCCCACTATGAGCGGCTGGTCGAGCGCGCACTCGCGCGCATGGAGACGTGGTCGGACGCGGAATGGCGCCGCATCGGCACGCAACTGCCCGATCCCCAGGTGAACCGCACCCGCCCCCAGCGCACCGACATGGCTGAGCAGGCGCTGCGCATCATCGAGCACTCCGGCACGCACCTGGGCCAGATGCGCCAGAACCTCGCCGCCTATCGGGCGCAGCGCGGCTAGGCCGATGCCCGAACTGCCCGCGACCGTCGAAACCGATGTCCTGGTGGTCGGCGGCGGCAACGCCGCCCTCTGCGCCGCGATCTGCGCCCGACGCGCCGGCGCCGAGGTGCTGCTGCTCGAAGCGGCCCCCGAGCACATGCGCGGCGGCAACAGCCGCCACACCCGCGACGTGCGCTACCTCCACGACCAGGGCAACCGCTACGCCACCGGTCCCTATCATGAGCACGAGTTCTGGGACGATCTCATCCGTGTCACGCATGGCGAGACGACCGAGCACCTCGCCCGCCTCACCATCCGCGAGTCGGCCGACCTCTGCGACTGGATGGCGGAGCAGGGGGTGCGCTGGACGCCCCCGCTGCGCGGCACGCTCCACCTCGCCCGCACCAACCTCTTCATGCTCGGGGGCGGCAAGGCGATGATGAATGCCTACTACGCCACCGCCCAGCGCCTCGGCATCCGCGTCGAATACGAGGCCGAGGTGCAGGCGCTCGACATCAGCGACGGCGCGTGCCGCGCCCTGACGGTGCAGCGGCCCGACGGACGGCGGCACGAGGTGCGGCCGAGGGCGCTGGTGGTCGCGGCCGGCGGCTTCGAGGCGAACGTCGCCTGGCTCAAGGAATACTGGGGCGACGCCGCCGACAACTTCGTCATCCGGGGCACCCCGTACAACCGCGGGCGGCTGCTGCGGGAGCTCTTGGCCGGCGGCGCGGCGCCGGTCGGCAACCCGCGCGAGTTCCACGCCGTGGCGGTCGATGCCAGGGCGCCGAAGTTCGACGGCGGCATCGTCACGCGGCTGGACAGCGTGCCGTTCGGCGTGGTGGTGAACCGGCACGCCGAGCGCTTCTACGACGAGGGCGAGGACTTCTGGCCGAAGCGCTACGCCATCTGGGGTGGGCTGATCGCGCGCCAGCCGGGGCAGATCGCCTACTCGATCATCGACAGCCAGGCCATGGGGAAGTTCATGCCCTCCGTCTTTCCCCCGATCGAGGCGCCGTCGCTGGCGGCGCTGGCGGCGCTGCTGGAGCTGGATCCCGCGGCCCTCACCGCGACGGTCGCGGCGTTCAACCGCGCCACCCGGCCCGGCACCTTCGATCCCGGCAGGCTCGACGACTGCCGCACCGAGGGTCTGACGCCGCCCAAGAGCCACTGGGCGGTCCCGATCGAGACGCCACCCTTCTACGCCTACCCGCTGCGCCCCGGTATCACCTTCACCTATCTCGGCGTCACGGTCGATGAGGGGGCACGCGTGCAGATGGCCAACGGGCAACCGTCACAGAACATCTTCGCCGCCGGAGAGGTGATGGCCGGCAACATCCTCGGCCGCGGGTATCTCGCCGGCTTCGGCCTGACCATCGGCGCCGTCTTCGGGCGGATCGCCGGCCGCGAGGCGGCTCGCCTGGTCACGGGCGGTGCCGCCGGCCGCGCTGCCTCGGCACGTCACGCCGGTGCGACGCCAGGTGAGGTGAGGCCCCTTGCCACGAGCTGAACTGCTACAGGAGGCGGCCCGGCAGATCACGATCTGCAACGCCTGCCGCTACTGCGAGGGTTACTGCGCGGTCTTCCCGGCGATGGAGCTGCGCCAGGTCTTCAACCAGGCAGACATGACCTACCTCGCCAACCTCTGCCACGACTGCCGCGACTGCTACTACGCCTGCCAGTTCGCGCCGCCGCACGAGTACGCCGTCAATATCCCGCAGGTCTTCGCCGAGATCCGCCGAGAGACGTACCGCGACTACAGTTGGCCGGCCACGTTCGGGGGGCTGTTCCGGCGCAACGGGCGGGCCGTCGCCCTTATCACCGTCGTCAGCACGCTCCTGATTGTCGTGCTGACCTACCTCCTCACGGGGCCGGGGACGCTGTTCAGCCCCCAAACCGGGGAGGGGGCCTTCTACCGGGTGATCTCCTACGAGGCGATGGTCTGGCCGGCCGGGGTGCTCGCGGTCTGGGGGGCGGCTGTCTTTGCGGCCGGCTTCATCCGGTTCTGGCGCGACATGGGCCCGCTCCCGGGTGGACCGGGCGGCTCCGGCCTCCGGGCGCTCCTGAGCGCCACGCGCGATGTCTTCACGCTGCGCTACCTCGGCGGGGGCGAGGCCGGCTGCAACTACCCGGGCGCCGACTTCTCGACGGTGCGCCGCCGCTTCCACCACCTCGTTTTCTACGGCTTCCTGCTCTGCACCGCCTCGACGACCGTGGCCGCGATCTACGAGCACCTGCTCGGCTGGCGAGCGCCCTACCCGCTGCTCAGTCTGCCCGTCGTCCTCGGCACGGTCGGCGGCGTGCTGCTGCTCCTCGGCACCGCCGGCCTGCTCTACCTGAAGGCGCGCGCCGACCGCGAGCCGGCCGTCGCCGCGATGCGCACCATGGATGTCGCCTTCCTGGTGCTGCTGCTCGTCACGAGCCTGACCGGCCTGATCCTGCTGGCGCTGCGCGAGACGCCCGCCATGGGCACGCTCCTGGCGATCCACCTCGGCGCCGTGGCCGGCGTCTTCATCACCGCCCCGTACGGCAAGTTCGCGCACATGGTCTACCGCTACGCCGCGCTCCTGCGCTACGCGCTCGAACAGGCGCGTGCCCCGGCGGGGCACGGCTGAGCCCTTCGCCTCGGATCGCCACCGGCTCGGCCCATCAGCCGCGCTCGGGGTAGGTGCGCCCCGGCACGTCCGCCAGCAGGCGGCGGATGTCCGCCGCGAACAGCACCTCGCTGTCATCTTCGGGGGCGTAGCCGATCACGCGCCGCGCGTTGGCGATGCTCCAGAAGGCCCGCGTGTTGTTCGAGATGCCGTAGAAGACCTGCCAGGGGATGCCGTGTTCGTCCTCGATCCGTTCCGTTTCGAGCGACTTGACGACGAGCTGCTGGAGGTCGCGCGCGCTGAGGTAGGCGCCGAGGTCGCGCCGGTAGGCCCGCGTCTGGCCGGGCCCGAACGAGGCGGCATCGATCTCGCGCGGAGCGCCGATCCGCAGGTGGATGTTCTCGACCCGCCGCCCGCGCGTGCCGGTCGCGAAGACGAACCCCAGGTGCTCATAGCATGCCTTCGCCCAGCCGTACCAGTTGTCGGACTTGGGGAGCATCTCCGGCAACACCACGTCGAGCTGGCCGGTGTGGATCAGGTGCTCGTACCAGTCGGCGGCATGATTGGAGGAGGCGACGACGACCCGCCGCACGCCCTCGGCCTGAGCCAGTTGGAAGACGCGGTAGGCGAGGTCGATGTTGGCGCGCTCCGCCTCATAGGTATTGCCGGCCGCGCTCGCGGCCGCGAGCTGGCCCGGCGGCGGCGCGGGCTGCGGCTCGCGGTGAAAGGCGAGGTGGACGACGCTGTCCTGCCCCCGGAAGAGCGGGCGCAGCTGCTCGGGGTCGTCCCGGAGCAGGTCGGCGATTCGGACCCCTTCGACGGGCGTGCCATCGCTGGTCGTGCCCCGCCGATCGACGAGGGTGAGGTCGTACCGCTCGCGTATCCCCGGCAGCAGCCGCTGCGCGATGTAGCCGGTAGCTCCGGTGATCAGCACACGTTGCCGGGCCATCGTGCCCTCCTAACCCTGATCCAGCTTCGAGGAAGCGACAGCACCCAGGATACTCGATGTGTCGCTGCTTCGGCGCGCCCAACCTCTCACACTCGCGCAGGCTCCGTAATCAGGGCTGGCTGAGGTTGGGGTGTCGACGCGCGGGCATCAGGTTTGGCAGGTACGGAAGCCACGCGCGTCCGTTCTGCGACGCCTGCCGCGACGGCGGCTGCTCTCAGGATGGCAATGGGGCGGCGCTTCGGACCACCAGGCTGGAGATTTCGGTCCGCGATCAGCACCGAGAAGGGCCACCAGGAAAGGAGACGCCCGTGAACTTCTACCGCTCGATCTGTACGATTGCGATGGCCTCGGTGCTCGCCTTGGACCGTGGTGAGTGCGCCGACCGTCTTGGCTGAGCCGGCCCAACCCTTGGCCCAATTGAACCACGCCTTCCGGCACCTCTCGGAGCCAGGCGCCCTACTCTTGCATTTGACCGAAGCGGCGAACGAGTTGCCGGATCGCCTCCTGGCTCACCGCATTGTACCGGGCAGTGGCGGGTGGGCCCAGATCCGGCGCCGTCACGGCGACGGTCGGCCTCTCGGACGGGGGGATCTTTGTCGGGGGGCCTCCGGTACCGGGGAGGCGCAACCACCGATGTCGGCCGTGAGGTAGGGCGGTGAGCCGAGCGCGACGTCGGCATGGACATGGCCGACCGGGAGTGCAGGTCGGAGAGCAGCCACGCGACGCGAGGAGCCAAACAGCCCCGACCCACGTGGGTCGGGGCTGCCACTGTTGAGGCACGCGAGCGGTTCTGAAGGTACGGAAGCGACGGGATTCGAACCCGCGATCTCAGCCTTGACAGGGCTGCATGTTAGGCCACTACACCACGCCTCCGCGGCGCCTGGCCCGCTTGCGTACACCCATATTACCGACTCGGACCAGCCCTGTCAAGGTCGGCAGCCCATTCGATTCCCTGCTTTGCCGCCTCGCCGTCGCGCCGGCCATGATCACCCGGTGTCGCCGGCCGCAGCCTGCTCCCCACGACGAGCCCCCAGAACGACCCGGGTGCTGGCCAGGCGACCTCTTGCATCGGTGGCCGCGGCCGACTCCGCACGTCGACCGGGCTGCGCTCAGTTGCCGCCGCCGGCCTCCGGCTGCCAGATCGCACGCACCGCCCGCGCCAGCGAGTCGAGACCGTGACCCGGTGCCGCGGCCAGGGGGTCGGACCCCGAGGCCTGGTGCGCCGCCCGCGGTGACGGGGAGGGCGACGGGGAGGGCGAAGGACTCGGGCTCGGGCTGGGCACCGCCGGTGCCGGCGTCGGGCTCACGACCGTGCCCGATGGCGGTGACGCCGCCGCCGTCTGGGCGATCGGGGAGACCTGGGCCGGGGCAACCGGGCTCGGCGTCGGGGACGCCTGGACGAGCGGCGGCGCGGCGACTGCCGGCGAGGGGCTGGCAACCGGCGGTGTCGCTGGCACCGGCGAGCCGACGGCCGGGCTCGGGCCGGCCGCGGGCGACGCGGCGGTCACGGTGTTGCCCAGCGGGCGGGGCGGCGTCGGCGTGGGCGGCGTCACCGACGGTCCACAGGCAACCAGCGTGATCGCCGCACCCGCGGCGACCACCAGGGCAATGAGGCCAGGCGTTCGCTGCACCGGTCGAGTTCCTCCTCTGCGCGGGCGCGCCACGACAGCAGCGCCGGGCTCTCGACCGCCGCCGCTCCGTCGCGGCACACGGCGAATCGCGCCCGCAGTCGTTCGTTTCTGCCGGCTTGCCGCCGGCCATTCTCGCACCGGCTCCCGCGGCCGTCAAGCACGCCCGACCCGCCAGCTCACGTGCTGCCGGGCGATACCGTCCGGTCGTCGGCGCGCCCGGCGCGCCGGGGCCGCCCGCCGCTGACTTGTGGCCGCCGGCGCGGCTCGTTACGATGTCGACGAAGATCGTTCCACCCGATCGGAGGCAGGATGAGCCAATCGTCCCCCCGCATCGTCTACACCACCGAGGGCGGCGCCTACTGCCCCGATTGCGGGCTGCGGCGCGATCGCTGTACCTGCCGCCCCGCCGCCCGCTCCACCTCCCCGACCGAGCGGCGCCGGCCAGCCTCGCCCAGCGACGGCGTCGTGCGGCTGTTCCGCGACTCCAAGCGGCGGCGCGGCAAGACGGTGACCGTGGTCGATGGTGTGCCGCCCGCCGCGGTCGACGAGCTGGCCGCCACGCTCAAGCGCCTCTGCGGCGCCGGGGGCACGGTGGTCGACGGCGCCATCGAGATCCAGGGCGACCACCGCGACCGGCTGCGGACGAAGCTGACCGAGCTCGGCTACCGCGTCAAGCTCGCCGGCGGCTGATCCCGGGCGGCCCTGGAGCCGGAGGCGACGACACGGCCGGGTCCGCGTCAGGCTCGCCGAGGCCGGCCGCGGCCCAGCGCGCGCTGCGCCACCCAGGTCACCCGGCGGCTGGGCCGGCGCCGGTCCACGCTCGTGCCCGTGCCACCTGCACGCCCCAGCGTGCCGCGTCACCCAGCACCGTCCCGTCGGACGCCGGCCGAAGGGGCTCCTTCTCGTGGGCCCGGCGCCCGGAGCGGCTCACGTTGGCGGGCGCGTCAGGCTCGCGCGGTGGCGGCCGGCGCGGCACCCCGGCGGTAGCGCCACCAGAGGTAGGCCGCCCCTGCGCCGCCGATCAGCGCCGCGCTGCCCAGCGTCATGACCGCGATCTGCATGGCGCAGTCGAACCAGAACGGCTGCGGAAACATCGCGATCAGGTAGTCGCGCCGCGGGTCGAGCTGCCAGGTATCGTTGTCAAACGAGAGCAGGTGGAACTGGAGGAAGAGCGCCTCGAAATCGAGCAGGCTCGCCAGCCCGAACAGGAGACCGACCCCGAACGTCAGCAGGCTCCCGCCCACCGCCAGGCGGGCCAGGTCGAAGCCGCTCAGGCGCCGCGTCGCCAGCCCCACCGCCGTGAAGCCGAGCAGGTAGAGCCCGGCCCCCGCTCCCAGCCGGTCGCAGAGCCAGAACAGCTCGCGGACGTCGCGCATGTGGCGCAGCTCGCGCTCGTTGAACAGGGGACGGCGCACACCGCCGCGCTCGATCGTGACATCGAGCTCGTTGCGGCCGCTGAAGTAGCCGATGAAGCTGGCGGTGGCGGCGCGCAGCTCCGCCTCACTCAGCCCCGTCCGACGCGCGATGTCGTAGCGCGCGTACCCTACCTGGTAGGTGTTCGGGTCGTAGAGGAGCAGATGGGTGCTGCCCATCGCCAGTACGATCGGCACCGCCACAACAAACCCTGCCCCCAGTAAGCGGTGCAACCAGCGCATCACCACACCCTCTCGCGGTCCGACGGTGCCGCCCCGGCAACCGCGTCGGGATCCCTCCCGCGTGTTGCTGCCATCACCGCCCCCGAGCGCGGCCCGCCACCGCCGCCCGACTACTCTTACCCATGCGACGGCCCCGGCCGCGCACCCTGGCCGCTCCTGGATCAGGGGGGGCAGCGCCGCCGGCCGCCCACACCGCCGGCACCCGGGTGCGCATCAGTCGCGACGCTCCCCGGCGCGCGCGAGCACCTCGTCGGCGAACTGCTGGTAGGCGAGCGCGCCGCGCGAGGTCGGGTCGTACTCGATGATCGGCTTGCCGTAGCTGGGCGCCTCCGAGAGCCGTACGTTGCGCGGGATCACCGTGTTGAAGATCTCGCGCGGGAAATGCCGGCGCACCTCGTCGACCACCTGCTGCGACAGGTTCGTTCGGCTGTCCCACATCGTCAAGAGCATCCCGAAGATCGTCAGCTCCGGGTTGAGGTGCTCGCGCACCAGGTCGACCGTCTGCACGAGTTGCGACAGCCCCTCGAGCGCCAGGTACTCGCACTGCACCGGCACCAGCACGCCGCGCGCCGCGCTCAGCGTGTTGATCGTGAGCAGCCCGAGCGAGGGCGGCGCGTCGAGCAGCACGAAATCGTAGTCCGGCAGCACCGGCTGGAGCACCCGCCGCAGCCGCAGCTCGCGCGACATCATGTTCACCAGCTCGACCTCGGCGCCCGCCAGCCGCAGCGACCCCGGCGCCACGTCGAGGTTCGGCCGGTGCCCGCGCAGGAGCGCCTCCCCGAGCGTGGCCGTGCCCACCAGCGCCTCGTAGATCGACTGCTCGAGCCCGCGCTTGTCGATCCCCAGCGCCCCCGTCGCGTTCGCCTGCGGGTCCATGTCGACCAGCAGCACGCGCCGGCCCCGCGCCGCCAGGATCGCGGCCAGGTTCACGGCGGTCGTCGTCTTGCC
>JBHOQZ010000740.1:0-12816 GCA_042408635.1 Chloroflexota bacterium | reverse complement strand
CACCGGCTCGGCGCCGATCCCCTTCCCCGGCGCACCGTTCGACGAGGAGCGCGTGCTCTCCTCCACCGGCGCGCTGGCGCTGCCCGAGGTACCCGAGCACCTGATCGTGATCGGCGGCGGCATCATCGGCCTGGAGCTGGGTAGCGTCTGGCTGCGGCTCGGGGCGAAGGTGACGGTGCTCGAGCTGATGCCCACGATCCTGCCCGGCCTCGACGCCGAGCTCGTGAAGACAGCCGACCCGCTCTTCCGCAAGCAGGGCTTCACGCTGCGCCCCGGTGTCAAGGTCGCCTCGATCACCCGCAACGCGAGCGGCGTCGAGGTCGCGCTCGAGGGCGGGGAGATCGTCCAGGGCAGCCACGTGCTCGTCTCGATCGGGCGCCGGCCCTACACCGAGGGGCTGGGCGCGGCCGAGATCGGTGTGCAGCTGAGCCGGCGCGGCGCGGTCGAGGTCGACGAGCGGCTCCACACCGGCGTGGGCAACGTCTACGCGATCGGGGACGCGATCGGCGGCCGGCTCCTCGCCCACGAGGCGGAGGAGGAGGGGATCATGGCGGCCGAGAACGCGGCGGGCCACCACGGGGAGATCGACCGCCTGACGATCCCGGGCGTGGTCTACACCTACCCCGAGATCGCCTCGGTCGGCTACACCGAGGAGGAGCTGCAGACGGCCGGGCGCGAGTACCGGGTCGGCAAGTTCCCATTCATGCCCAACGGGCGGGCCAAGGCGATGGGGCAGACGGAGGGGTTCGTCAAGGTGCTGGCCGATGCGCGCACCGACCGGGTGCTCGGCGTGCACATGATCGGCCCGCGCGCCTCCGACCTGATCGCCGAGGCGGTGCTGGCGATGTCGTTCCAGGGCTCGGCCGAGGACATCGCGCTGACGGTCCACGCGCACCCGACGCTGCCCGAGGTGCTGCGCCAGGCCGCGCTCGACGCGAACGGACGCGTCATCGAGAAATAGCCCACGCGACGCGGCCCGTGGTAGTGGCTGCCGGCATGGGTCGGCATGACGGCAGGCTGCCGGGTTCGCAGACCGACGGTGAAGGGGGGAGGACGATGGCAAGGCTGTCCGATGCGGATCTGATAGGTCACCTGGATCTGGTCGATCCGACCGACCCGGAGCTCGCGACCGAGCACACCCTGGCGCCCCGGCTCGCTGGGTTGGCGGGCGCCCGCATCGCCCTGCTCGACAACCGCAAGGGCAACGCAAACCACCTGCTGGCCGCCATCGGCGAGGCGCTGCGCGCGGCGGGCGCGGCCGAGACGCCGCTGTGGACGAAGCCGATCTTCTCGCGGCCGGCGCCCGACGCCACCGTCGAGGCGATCGCGGCCTCCTGCCAGGCAGTGGTGACCGCGATCGGCGACTGAGGGTCGTGCGTGTCGTGCAGTCTGCACGACGCCGCCCGCTTCGAGGCGCTGGGGCTGCCCGTCGCCGTGATCGCGACCGAGGCGTTCGTCCGCCCGGCCGACGAGCAGCTCGCGGCGCTCAACTTCCGCGCCTACCGGCCGCACCTGGTCGTGATCCCGCACCCGCTCGCCGGCCTCACCCGGCCCCTGGTGGCGGCGCGCGCCGCGGCGGCGCTGCCGGACGTGCTGTGCGCCCTCCTCGACCCCGCCTCGGTCGAGCGCGCGTCGATGGCCGGTGCGCCCGGCACTGCCGAGCCGCAGACCGCGCCGGCGGTTGCCGGCGGCGCCCGGGCGGCCCAGCCGGAGGCCGACGACCCGGTGCTGCGCTACCAGCCCGTGTACCTCGAACGGCTCGACGCGCTCGGCGAGGCGCCCGGCAGTTCACCCGCCCGACCGGGGAACGGCTCTCCCGCTCCCGCGGCTCGCTCCGGTGCGACCGGCGGTCGGCGGGCCGGGAGCTCGACCGCCGGCACCTCCCTTGAGACGAGCGGGACCGCGCCACGGCCGGTCGACCTGGACGAGCCGGCGTGCGAGACCTGACGGATCGAGGACTTCGGCTAGGCCGGGCGCCTGGCACCGACACTGCCCGCCGGCGTGATCCGCCCGATCACGCCTTCAGTCCTGTCTAGCGCTCCGCGACTGGGTCTGCGCGATGTCGGCTGAGGTGATCTCCGCTCGTCCGGTTGCCTGGGGGCGGCCCCCCCGGGCTGAGCGTGCGAAGCCCCCTGCGGGGGCTAGGACGACCGCTTGTGAGCCGGCTTGGGCCGGCCTCGTCCTGCCTTCGCGCCGGCTTCAGCCGGCCGACGGGAATGCCCGCACTCTCTCCGCACCGTGCATCACCCCTGGGCGGCCGGGCGGACACGGCGGGATCGTCCCTGCGCGCGGGCTTCAGCCCGCCGCTCGCATTCCCGCGTGAACTCCGCAAATTCCCTGATCCCCGCGCGGGCTGGTGCGGCCGTGAGCTGCGCCGGCTGTCTCAGACCGGCAGGCGGCTCTCCTCTAGGTCGATCTCCCGCTGGAGGCGCCAGTAAATCTCGTCGTCGATGATGCCCTGGTCGCGCAGCCGGATGAGCATGTCGCGGAAGGTGAGGGCGATGATCAGGGTCCGGTGCGGGAACGGTTCGTCGGTAGAGGTGGTCAGCGGCAGCGCTAGCGCCGCCGCCAGCGACACCACCCCGCGCATGCCCGACCAGCCGACGACAACCACCTGCTGCCAGGGCGGCGACCAGACCGACCGGCCGCCCCACCGCGTCTCCAGGTAGCGCGGCATGTAGGCGCCGAGAAAGACCCAGCTCAGCCGCTCCCAGGTCGAGAGACCCTGGATCTGCGCCCCGCGCCGACATCAGCCGCGGCGCCAGGCGCGACACGACGACCAGCAGGCCGAGGATGATTTCGATCGTGTGCATGGAGAAATTCTAGTCCGTGGTGTTGCCGGGCAACACCGCCCGTTCGGCCAGTACGAACCACCGGAGGAGCTTTCAGCGTTCGTGAACGGACCGTGGCACGGGGCGTTGTCAACGAAGCTGATAGCGCGCTCGGGCACGCTGGCCCGCGCGCACCGGGCCCGCGGGCCAGCGGCTGCCTCGGCTGGCGGCTGTCCCTTCCGCCGGCCGACTTTCCCATCCACCGACCGGTGACCGCCCGGGCGTTCGCCGGATAGGTCGAACTATCCTCTGACCCCGACCGATGGCCGGTGTGGCGATCGACCGGGCCCTGGTACGGTAGGGTTCCGTCGGGCCGGAGCCGCTGGGTTACCAGTAGCTTGGAACTGCTGACCACCCAAGTTCCGCCCTCTGGAGAGGGAAGCTCAAGAGGTAGAGCAGCGGCTGTTAATTCCTCGCCGCCCCTTGTCCGGCCGCGGCCGGGCCGTAGCGGGCCGTAGGTCGAGGGTTATTGCCCTACCTTGGCCGCTGGTTGCGGGTTCGAATCCCGCCCCTCTCCCCAGCGTGGAGCCTTGACCGTACCGGCCCGCCGGCGAGCCGTGTCCTGGTGCGCCGCGCGGCGCCGCCCGACTGGGCTGGTGGTTTGCGCCTGGCCTTGATCGGCGCGGCGAGGCGGAGGGTGCGGGCGACCCCCTCCACGCATGCCGGGCCTGCGTCCTGCTCGGGTCGAGCGGAAGCAGGGATACCCCCCGGCGGAAAGGAGAACCCCGATGGGCAAGTACCTGCGCAACCTCTTCGGCCGCGCGGCCGCGGCCGCGGTCGTGCCCCAGCACGAGCCGCTGGACGCGCGCCAGGTCCGCAACTCGGCCGGTGGCGACAGCGACCCGGTCGACGACTGGCTGCGCTTCCAGCGCTGGCCCATGCTGGGCAGCGAGGGCGGCTCGTACGACGCGACCGAGCGCGCGCTGACGAAGGAGAACGCCACGGCGGTCCTCCGCTGCGTCGACGCCGACGGCCCACGCACCGTCGAGACGATCGTGGCGATCGCGGAGGCCGGCCGGGCGCCGAAGCACGACCCGGCGCTGCTCGCGCTCGCCATCGCGGCCGCCACCGGCGACGACGCCACCCGTCGCCGCGCACTGGCGGCGCTGCCGCGCGTCGCGCGCACCGGCACGCACCTGCTCCACGTCGCGGCCTACGCGGATGAGTTGCGCGGGTGGGGCCGGGGCCTGCGCCGCGGGCTGGCCGACTGGTTTGCCCAGCCGGCCGGCAAGCTCGCCTACCAGGCGATCAAGGACGGCCAGCGCGATGGCTGGAGCCTGCGCGACCCCCTCCGCCTCGCCCACCCGACGCCGCCGACCGAGCAGCACGCCGCGCTCTACCATGGGATCGTCAAGGGCTGGGACTGGGTCGGGGAGGTGCCGCACCCGGACCCCGACCTCGTCCAGGTCTGGGCGTTCGAGCGGGCGAAGCGCGCCGAGACGATCGGCGAGGTGGTCGAGCTGATCGAGCGCTACCGGCTGCCGCGCGAGGCGGTGCCCACCCGCTGGCTCGCCGAGCCCGCGGTCTGGGCGGCGCTCCTGCACGCGATGCCGATGACGGCGCTCGTGCGCAACCTCGCCACGCTCACGCGGGTGGGGCTGCTGCGGCCGGGCGCCACCGCGACGGCCGATGTGGCCGCCCGGCTCACCGACGCCGAGCGGCTGCGCCGGGCGCGCGTCCACCCGATCGCGCTCTTGGCCGCGCTCATGACCGACGAGGCTGGGCGCGGCGCCCGCGGGGGGCACACCTGGGATCCGGTCCCGGAGATTGTCGCGGCGCTCGAGCGCGTTCACGCTCGCCTTCGGCAACGTCGAGCCGACCGGGCAGCGGTGGCTCGTCGGGCTCGACGTCTCGGGCTCGATGGTCTGCGGCCGGGTGGCGGGCGTGCCCGGGCTGACGCCGCGCGTCGCCTCGGCGGCGCTGGCGCAGCTCTGGGCGACGACCGAGCGGGCGTGCTCGGTCGTCGCCTTCGCGGACAGCCTGAAGCCGTTCCCGATCCGGGCGGGCGAGCCGCTCGCCTCGGTCGTCGAGCGCGCCGAGCGGCTGCCGTTCGGCGGCACCGACTGCGCGCTGCCGATGCTCTACGCGCTCGAGCGCACGCTCGCGGTCGACGTCTTCGCCATCCTCACCGACAGCGAGACGTGGTACGGCCAGGTCCACCCGATGGCGGCGCTGCGGCGCTACCGCGAGCACACCGGCATCCCGGCGAAGCTCGTCGTCGTCGGGCTGCTGGCGAACCGGGTCAGCCTCGCGGACCCGGAGGACGCGGGCACGCTCGACGTCGTCGGGTTCGACACGGCCACGCCGCAGCTCATCGCGGCGTTCGCCGCCGGCGACCTGTTCGCCCCCGCGGCCCCGGGTCGGACCACCGCTCCGGCCGAGCCGGCCGACGAGGCATAGCGCCTCCTCATCGCCTCTCGACTAGCCCCCGACCCCGGGTGGGTCGGGGGCTTTCTTGCTGGCCGGCGGCCGCGCTCGGCGTCGCTTGCGCACCGCCTGGACGGATCGACCGATGGCGGTGGGGAGGCTGTCAACCCGGGCGGCTGGCCATGGCGATGCCCCAGACCGAGGTCAGGTTGATCTGGGACCAGAGCGAGGGAACGTTCTTGGTGCCGTAGGCGCCGTAGTAGAGGCGCAGCTCCCCGGAGCGTCGCATCGCGTGCACGCCGGTGGCGAGCCCGGTGCTCTCGCTGGCCACACTCGGATCCCAGGTGAAGTCGCGCCCCTGGTCGTAGGTTGTCGTCCACTGCTCGCCGTCGCGCGACCACGCGAACCAGTAGCCGAGCGTCATGTCGTTGACGAGTGTGGCGCGCTCGGCGGGCGTGTCGTTGGTGAGCCACATCTCCCAGCGGGCGAGCTGATCGTTCCAGACGACGGAGGGCTGGGCGGGAAACCCACCCGGGCGCGTGTTGAGCGAGGCGTTGGGCGTGTTCGTCGAGACGCTCCAGCGGATGCCGTCGGTGGATTTGGCGTAGCCGATCCCGCCAATGATGATGGTCGACGAGGTATCGGTGCCGATGCCGGTGAACCAGAGATGGTAGGTACCGTTGCGGAGGACGACGCACGGGTCGGCGACCGCGCCGTCGACGACGACGCTCTGGCTGCGGAAGCAGTCCTGGGCGCGTAGCGCGAGGCCGGCCTGGCGGTACGGCGATTCGGCGGCCGGCAGCCGCCGAAAGACGCGCCCGTCGGAGGAGTACGCGACGCCGATGGCGTAGAAGGGATACGTCCCGCTGATGCGGCGCTGCGTCGTGTTGCCACCGGCATACCAGAGGACCCAGCGCCGGTCGGCTGGTGCCTGCGGGTTGCGGATGACGGTGGGCGTTTCGACGTTGGTGTAGTCCCAAGCCCCGGGATCGGTCGGCGGCATGAGCGCCATGGTCGAGGCGCGCTGCCAGGTGATGCCGTCGGTGCTCTGCGCGTAGCCGATGCCGGTGCGCGCCATGCCTAAATCGAACCAGGCGACGGCGTACCACATGCGCCAGAGCCGCAGCTCGTCGTCGTAGAGGACGCACGGGTCGCTCAAAGCGAAGGCGACCTGGTTGTTCTCGGTCAGCGTGTACCCGGGTACGAGGAGGGGGTTCACGTCGATCCGCCGCTGCCAGGCGGCGCTGGCTACGATGGGGGCGGCCACGGGCAGGATGCGTGCGGCGCTAGCCGCGGACGGCCAGCCGAGCGAGACGCTGGCAGCTGCTGCTAGCTTCAGCACACGCCGACGGGTAAGAGCTTGACCCCCGAAACGTGACACCGTTCAGGCTCCTCCTTCGGTGGAGCGGCGCTCCCGATCGTCGACCCCCGCCGACGACCGCGCGAAATCTGTTGCGCAGGCGTAACTATTCTTGCGCCCTGGCGACGAAGGAGGTAATGCGACGGATCGGCTATCTGTAATGAGAAATGAAGGCTAGGGCTCGGTCCTAGCCCAGACTTCCCAGTCGTGCGAGGTGGTCAACATTGCGATAGCGCAACAATCCAGATCTGCGAATGCGATCTACGTGGGCGCGGCGGCAACAAGTAATGGCACGGAAGCGAGATAGTAAGCTTGTAAAATGACACAAAATCTACACGTAAAAGATGATTGGGAAGCCTTGCTGCCGTTTCAGGCTGACAAAGAAGGTCGTCTTTGGCCGACACATTAACAATTTTCGACAAAGGATTGACGGGCCGGCTTGATCTCGATATACTGCGCGGCGACCACTGCGCTGGAAGCATTCGTGAGAGCCTTATCTCGTTTGCACGCCCAGGCAAGTGGGTAGTTGTGCTTGGAGAGAAGGCCTCATCCGGTTTGAGGCATTACGCTCGGCCGGAAGGGGTGACCTGCTTCAAGTCGGCGTTGATCGCCGGAGTTATGCTGCGTACGTCCAGCGAGGAGGCAATGCGTCAGGCAGGGCGCTGGTTTGCCGAAGGGGGGCCACGACAGACGCCTATGACAGTGATGGAACAGTCGTTGGGCACTTGGCAGCGCGGGCGCGCGCTCGTCAGCAAGTATTTCCGCTATCCGCGTCACCTGGCTGCGCTCCTACAGCACGCCGGGGTTCGCAAGACGGCGAACGTGATGCTGGTCGAGTACGAGCGGCTGAGGCGGCGAACGGTGCTGCGCGGGCTGCCGTACTACTACTTTGTTGATCCGTGCAATGTCTGCAACCTGCGCTGCCCGCTTTGCCCGACGGGGACGGGCGACTTGAAGCGCTCGCGTGGGATGCTGAAGTTCGCCGATTTCCAGGTGATTCTCGACAAGATCGCGCCGTATGCGGTTGAGGTGTCGCTGCACAACTGGGGCGAGCCGCTGCTGAACAAGGAGATCTTCAAGATCATCGGCGCGACCAGCCAGCGCGGTATCGCCACCAACCTCAGCTCGAATCTGAGTCTCGAGCGGGCCGACCTGGCCGAGCAGCTCGTCCAGTCGGGCTTGGAATATCTGATCGTCTCGCTCGACGGGGTGACCCAGGCGACGTATCAGCAGTACCGCGTCCGCGGGGATATTCAGCTCGTCTTCCACAATCTCCGCGAGATCATCGCCGCCAAGCGTCGCCTCAAGAGCCGCACCCCCACAGTGGAGTGGCAGTTCCTGGTCTTCCAGCACAACCAGCACGAGATGGGCGCCGCCCGCGAGCTGGCGGCCGAGATCGGGGTGGATCGCATCCGCTTCCGCTCCCCCGGCCTGCCCTACAACCGGATCGACGACGTCGAGCTGGGGGCGCGCTGGATGCCCACCGACCCGGCCTACTGGGATCTGCACCCGCAGAAGCTCCGGGAGCAGGGCTACCTCTGGGACGAGCCGTGCTACTACCTCTACCGCTCGATGACGATCAATCCGGGCGGTGGGGTGGCGGCCTGCTGCATCGTCTACAACGAGCGGCAGGACTTCGGCAACCTGGTGACGGAGGACCTGGGCGCGATCTGGAACAACCGCCGCTACCAGGCGTCGCGGGCGCTGTTTGCGCGCCGGCCCGTCGAGCGCGCCCAGACGATCTGCGACGGCTGCTATCTGTTCAAGCGCGTGCCGGTGCAGCAGCCGGGCGGAGTGCCGGGCCGGGCCGTCCCGGCGACCGGGGTGTCGCAGCCGCTGACCTTGACGCCGCGCGCGCAGCCAGGTGCGGAGGGCGACTGATGGCACACCACGCTCCCGACGCGGTCGATGCCGACCTGGGCGCAGCCTTCACCGATGCGCGGGTGCTGGTCACGGGTGGCGCCGGGTTCATCGGCTCGCACCTGGTCGAGGCGCTGCTCGATCTGCGGGCCGAGGTGGCGGTGGTCGACGGCAAGCCGATCGACTCGGTGCTGGGGCCGCGGTCGAGCCGGCTGACCGGGCACGTGCTGCGCGTGGGCACCGACGACTTCAGGGAGTACCTAGTCGGTGCCGGCTCGTTCGACTACGTGTTCCACCTGGCGGGGCGGGCGCACGTCGGCCTCTCGCTGAACGATCCCCAGCTCGACTTCTCGACGAACCTCACGACGACGCTGCACCTACTGGAGACCCTGCGCCGCCACGAGCTGCAGCCGCGCCTGGTGTTCGCGTCGTCGGCGGCGGTCTACGGCAACCCCGACCGCTTGCCGATCGACGAGTCGGTGCTGACGCTGCCCATCTCCCCGTACGGCGTGGGCAAGCTGGCGGCGGAGCGGTATGTCGCGGTCTACGCGCGCCTCTTCCGTCTCCCGGCGGCGTCGGTGCGGATGTTCTCGATCTACGGTCCACGCCAGACCAAGCAGGTGATCTACGACTTCATGGCGAAGCTCGCCGCCAACCCGTCCGAACTGCTCATCCACGGCGACGGCACCCAGGTGCGCGACTTCCTCTACGTGGCCGACGCGGTGCGCGCCTTCCTGCTGGTGGCCGCCCGCGGCCGCACGGACGGGTTCGCCTATAACGTCGCCTCGGGTGAGGGCACGGCGATCGGTGACCTCGCCCGCCAGATCGTCGCGATTCAGCAGCCCGCCGCGCGGGTTGCCTTCACGACGCAACCGCGTCCGGGCGACCCGGACCGCTGGATAGGTAGCGCGGAGCCGCTGCGCGACCTCGGCTGGCGGCCGCGCTGGCCGCTGTCGGAAGGGTTGGTAGCGACCGCCGCGTGGTTCCGTGCGACGGATGGGGGGATGGTGAGCCGCCCCGTGGTGGCGCCGCGGGAGGCGAGGGCATGACTGGTTCGACGACGGCGACGGCCTCGCGCCCCGATGTGTCGGTGGTCATCGTTAACACCAATGCCGTCCACATGCTCGAGCGCACCCTGCGCACGCTCTACGAGTCCGGGCAGCGTTCCACGCTCGAGGTGATCGTCGTCGACAACGCGTCGACCGACGACAGTGTGGCCATGGTGCGCGAGCGCTTCCCATCTGTGCGCTGCCTGGTCAACGCGCAGAACATCGGCTACGCGCGGGCGAACAACCAGGGCATGGCGGCGGCCACCGGGCGCTATCTCTTCCTGCTAAACAACGACACCATCATCTACCCCGATACCATCGACGCCCTGGTGCGCTACCTCGATGCCCACCCGGAGGTGGGTGCCGCGGGGAGCAAGGTGCTCAACATCGACGGCACCGTGCAGGGCACGATCAAGGAGTGGCCGACGCCCATGGCGGCCCTGTTCGGGCGCCATTCGTGGTTCACGCGCGCGTTCCCGCGCAATCCGTTCTCGCGCCGATATCTCGTGTACCTGGATCAGGATTTCTCGCGGCCGTTCCCGGTCGGGTCGGTGTCGAGTTGCGCGATGCTGGTGCGGCGGGAGGCGATTGCGAGGGCGGGTCTCATCGACGAGAAGTTCTTCGTCTACTGGTGCGACGTCGACTGGTGCCGGGCGATCTGGGCCGCCGGCTTCGAGGTGCACTGCGTGCCGGACTCGGTACTCGTGCACGACGAGCACAAGGGGGGCACGCGGCCGCGGGGTAAGCGGAGCGCGGCGGCGATCATCGACTTCCACCGCGGCGCCTACGTGTACTACCGCAAATGGCACGTGCCGCACCCGCTGCACCCCGCGCACGCGTTTGCCATCGCCGGCCTGACCGTCCGAGCCGTGCTCGTCTGCGCCCTCGAGCACCTGCGCTGGTCGCGACGGGCGCGGGGGGCGGCCTGATGCGCGTCGGGATCAGCAGCGAATTCTTGGGCGTGAAGCTCAACGGCACGGCGACCTACTCGCGCAACCTGCTCCTCGGCCTGGCTGCCCACCCGGGACCGCACGAGTTCGTACCCTACCTCTCGGTGCCCTCCGCGCTGGAGCTGGTGCCGGCGGCACCGCAGCTTCGGCCGCGCGTGGTCGGCCCCTACAACGCGTCGGTCCGCCTGGCCGTGACGCTGCCGCTCGAGCTGCTCCGCCGACCGGTCGATGTGCTCCACTCGCAGCAGTGGGGGCCGCCCTGGTCCCCGTGCCCGATGGTGGCGACGATCCACGACATCGGCTGGGAAACGCGGCCGGAGATCTACCCGCCGCTGCTGCGCCTGCGCCTGTCGTGGCTCGTGCGGGCGACGACTCGGCGGGCCGTGCGCGTCATCACGTCGTCGCAGCACAGCGCCGCCGACCTGCGGCGCCTGTACGGGGTGCCCGACGAGAAGCTGCGCGTGATCTACCCGGCGCTCGACCCGGGTATCCGGCGGGTTGAGGACCCGGCTGAGCTCGCCCGCGTGCGGGCGGCGCACAACCTCCAGCGGCCGTTCATCCTGTACCTGGGCAGCATCGAGCCGAAGAAGGGCGTCGATCGCCTGATCAGGGCCTACGAGTTGCTGCGGCGCGACGGCGCCCTCCCCCATCAGTTGGTGCTGGCCGGCAAGCCGCTCTGGCTGGCCGATCCGATCCTCGAGCTGCCGCGGCGGCTCGGGCTCGAGGGCGAGGTGCGCTGGCTGGGCCAGGTGCCGGCGGCAGACATCCCGGGGCTGCTGAGCCTCGCCGACGTCTTCGCCTTCCCCGGCACGCTCGAGGGCTTCGGCTATCCACCCCTCGAGGCGATGGCGTGCGGTGCGCCCGTCGTGGCCGCCGCCGCGTTCTCGCTGCCGGAGGTGATCGGGGAGGCCGGTCTGCTGGTCGACCCGGACGACACCGCGGCGTTCGCCGGGGCGCTCCGCCGGCTGGCGACCGATGCCCAGTTGCGGGCCACGCTGCGGCAGCGCGGGCTGCGGCGCGCCGCCGAGTTCGAGCCCGTGCGCCATGCCCGGCAGGTGGTCGGCGTCTACGAGGAGGCAGTCGGGGCGGCGCGCGTGGTGCAGCGCCCGGTCCGACTGCGCTCACAGACCAGGCGAGGTTCGCTCGCCCTGGAGGGTAAGGAAGACCGTCCATGACGCGTGTTGAGGTTGAGATGGTGGACAGCGTACCGGTGGCCGGCCCGCCGGGCGGCGGCGTGCCGTACGTCTGTCCTCGCTGCTGGGGGGCGCTGCTCGGGGATCGCACCGGGCTGGCGTGTCGGCACTGCGGTGTCGTCTACCCCTACCTGGACACCGCCTGGGTGGATTTCGCGGGCGCGGCCGGCTTCGACGATTGGTGGATGCAGAGCAACGCCCTGCGCGAGCGGTGGTTGGCCGAGGCGGCGCCGAAAGAAGAGCGCTATCAGGTCGGCGTGGCCCGCCACTTCGTGCTGCCGCTGCTGGCTCGCCTCGGCTTGCCGCCGGGCTCGTCGGTGCTCGCGGCCGCCTGCGGGCTGGCTGCCGACGTCGAGGTGCTCAACGACCACGGTTACCCTACCTGGGGCATCGACCTGGGCAGCCGCACGGTGCGGTGGGCGCGGCGGCGCCACCGGGAGCGGCTCGCCCGGGCCGACCTCTTCCAGTTGCCGTTCCCGGACGGCTCGTTCGATCTCGTCACCGCGCTCAATGTCCTCGAGCACATCGGCACGGTGGGCGATACCACGGACGTGACGCCGGACTACGAGCAGCAGCGCCTGGAAGCCGTGCGCTCACTGCTGCGGGTCGTCAAGCCCGGCGGCTACCTGGTGCTCAGCGGTGTCAACCGGCGCTTCCCGGTCGATCCCTTCCACCGCCAGCGGCATCGGTTCCTGCGGCTGCACTCACCGTTCGAGCCGTTCTCGCTCTCGTTCGGCGATCAGGCGCGGCTCTGCCTCGCCACGGGCTACGCGGATTGGGTGAGACCGCTGCCGCTGCGGGGGTTCTTCTCCTTCACCAACCTGCGGCAGCACCGTCCCCTGCGGCCGCTGCTGCGCCTGATGCACTGGTCATTCGGTGCGTTTCCGGCCGAGGTCTACGGATCCTGGCTGTCGTTCTTCTCGATCGTGCTGGTTCACCGCCGGGTTGCGCCGCTCGGGGCGACCCGGTCGACACCCTATCCGGAGGCCTAGGCGATGGAGCTGCGCCACTACCTTGGCGTTGCCAGCCGCTACCGCTGGCACCTGATCGTGGTTCCGATCATCGCGGCGCTGATTGCGCTGGCGGCGACCTTCGTGGTCTCGGCCCGCTACCAGGGCGTCGCCACGGTGCAGATCATCCCGGCCGAGGCGGAGCCGCGCACGCTGACGTTTCGGACCGAGGACGGGACGAACCTGGCGGCGCTCG
>JBHOQZ010000733.1:0-2493 GCA_042408635.1 Chloroflexota bacterium | reverse complement strand
GCCGCGCGCCACCCGCGCCGGCCAGTAGGTGAAGCGGTCGGTGTAGTCGTGCGGGCCCACGATCAAGCCGGGCCGGATCGTCAGCACGCCGCCGGGCATGGCGGCCTCGGCGGCCCGCTCGCAGAGCGCCTTGAGCGGACCCTAGCGCGCCCCGAACGAGCCACCGCCGCCGGATCCCACACCGTGCCGAAGGCCGCGCGGTCCACGCCGCGCCGCAGGAGCTCCCGCAAGACCTCCACGCTGTCGCCGGTCGCACCGCCACCAGGGTTGTCGGAGACGTCCGGGATCACCGCCGGGCCGCGCTCCGCCCGCAGCGCCTCGTCCACCCCCGCCGAGATCGGCGCGGGCAGGTGGCGCAGGAGCCCCCGCTGCGTCCAGAGGCGGTCGGCCAACTCGTCGGCAGACCGCTGCGCCAGCCCCGCATCATCGTCCGTGTACACCACCGCCGCCGCTCCGTTGTACGGTACGTCGGCGTAGGGGAAGCCGTGGACGAAGGAGCAACTCAGCACCCCCGGCTCCCGCTCGATCGCCCCCAGGCGCGCCACAATCCCCCGCATCGGCTCGATCCCCGTCCGCATGCGCGTGATCGGCGCGAGGAGCGGCAGGCGCTTCACGCCCAGCGTCGGCCGCACCTGCCGCTGGAATACGGTGAAGACGCGGTCGAGCCCGAGCTCGCGCGCGGCGTCGATGTAGCCGCCGACACCGGAGCGCGTGCCCCTCACCTGCGCGGGGATCGCGTCGCCGACGAGCGTCGGCAACGCCTCGAAGTGCGAGATGCCCGTGTAGACGTTCGAGACGGTGTTGGTCTCGTGCGCGAACGAGCCAACCAGGATGCGCATCGCTCCACCACTCCTCTCCGTCCGGGCGGGGTGCCCGGCCCGGCGCATTCTAACGTGCCCGACCTGGATCGGCCGGCCGGTGGAGGTGCCGCGCTGCGCGTGATCAACCGAACGCCCGTTCCCTCTCCAGTAGCCGCGCCAGCTCCTCGGACGCCACGCGGCGCACCTGCTCGTCGGAATCGTGCAGGAGCGTCTGGAGCGCGTCGATGGCGGCGGGCTCGCCGTAGCCTGCCAGAGCCTGGACGGCGGCCTCGCGCAGTCCCTTGCGCTCTCTCACCAGAGCGAGGAGGGGATCGACCGCGCGCGGGTCGCGGAGCCAGCCCAGTGCCTCGACCGCGAAGTGCTGCACCAGCGAGTGCGGATCGGCCAGCGCCGCGATCAACGGCTCGACCGCGCGCGGATCGCCCAGCTCGCCCAGCCGGTGGGCGGCCTCGCCCTGACAGATCTCGCTCCCGGCCCCTTGCAGCAGCCGCACAAGCGCGTCGAGCGCGCGGGCATCGCCCTGCTGCGCCAGCGCCTCGGCGACGCGGAAGCGGGTCCACTCGTCCGCGTCGTCCAGCGCGGTTGCCAGCACCGCCACCGCACGGGGGTCGGGACAGCGGCCGAGCGCGTAGGCGGCCCAGCCGCGCACGTCGCTTTCGGGGTCGTGGAGCATGGCCGTGAGGGCGTCGACGAGGCGCGGCAACGCTGTGCTCAACCGTGCGTCGCTCGATCCGCCCGCCGCCAGTAGATAGCCCAGCCCCTGCGCTGCCTCGGCCCGGACGCTGGGGTCGCGGTCGGCCCGATCGGCCAGGAGGACGTCGAGCGCGCGGGGGTCGCCGAGGTGCGCGAGCTGCCAGGCGACGCCGTGGCGCAGCGCAGGGTCCTGGGCTGCCAGGTGCTCGGCCAGTCGGTCGGGGGCGCCCTGCTCCTCGAGGCTCTGGAGCGCGTGGCCGATAGCCCGGCGGACTTCGGCATCGGCGGTCGCGGCGAGCGCGACGATCAGGGGGTCGAGCGCCGCCGCGTGGCCGATCTCGCCCAGCGACCAGGCGGCCCGTTGCCGCACCGGCGGGTCCGGGTCGCGGTGGAGACGCCCGGCCAGCGAGGGGACGGCGCGGACGGCCCGGAGTCGGCCGAGCAGATGGTCGGCCCAGTAGCGTGTATCCCCGCTCGGGTGGTCGAGTTGCGCGAGCAGCGGCGCGACGGCGCGCGCATCGTCGATCGCCTCCAGGCTCCTTTTCGCCTCGACCCGGACACTGCGGTCGTCGTCGCCGAGGGCCGCGACCAGCGCCTCGATCACCGCCGCGGCTCCCCGCGCCTCCCCGCGCGCGTCCGCGCCGGACAGGTGCGCCCGCCAGTTCGTCGACCAGAGCGCCCGCGAGCGCACGTCGCGCTCTGCGTCCTGCAAGGCGCGCAGGAGCAGGTCGCTCACCGCACCGGCCGGCTCCCCCTGGTCGGCATCGAGCCAGCTCAACCCATCAACCGCTGCCAGCCGCACGGACGTGTCGGGATCCTGGAGCGCGAGCGCCTAGAGGTCGAGGCGCCCGGCCGCCTCGAGCCTGCCCACTGCCCTGACCGCGTCGAGCCGCAGGGCCGGGTCGGGCGTGCGCTCGGGCTGCACGAGCTCGGCCAGCCGCCCCGGTCCGTCGAGCGGGGCCAGGGCCACCGCCACGGC
>JBHOQZ010000730.1:0-2578 GCA_042408635.1 Chloroflexota bacterium | reverse complement strand
GTCACCTCGAACGACGAGCTCGGCTACGTGGCTGAGCGGTTCAACGCCATGGCGGCGGAGCTCGCCCGCGCCGAGCGGCTGCGGCGCCTCTTCGGGCTCTACGTGAGCCCCGAGGTGGCGCAGGCCGCCCTTGAGCGCGGGGCCGAGCTGGGCGGGGAGGCGATCGTCTGCAGCGTGCTCTTCGCCGACGTGCGCAACTTCACCGGCCTCACCGAGACGCTGCCGCCGGCCGCGCTGCTCACGCTGCTCAACCGCTACATGAGCGCCATGATCGACGCGATCGTGCGCGAGGGCGGCCTCGTCAACAAGTTCGGCGGCGACTCGCTACTCGCCCTGTTCGGCACGCCGCTCAACCCCGCACCGGACCACGCCACCCGTGCAGTGCGCGCGGCACTCGGGATGCGCGCGGCGCTGGCCGCCTTCAACGCCGCGACGGCCCGGACCGGCGGACCGACGCTGCGGATCGGCATCGGCATCGCCACCGGGCCGGCGGTGGCCGGCAACGTCGGCGGCCGGGAGCGGCTCGAGTACACCGTCATCGGCGACACCGTCAACCTGGCGTCGCGGCTGCAGGATCTCTGCAAGGAGCTTGGCTGCGACGTGCTGCTCAGCGCCGAGACGTTTGCCGAGGCCGCCCCGCACCTCCAGCTCGGGGCCCGGCACCTGACGGGCCTCGCCATCCGGGGCAAGCGCCTGCCCGTCGACGCCTACGCCCTGCCCGAGACCACCGCGCCCGCCGCCGCGCCGTGATGCCGGTGCGATTCCGACGGCATTTCGACCCGCCCCGGCTTCCGCCGGACGGCTGGCCGACGTATGGTGCAGGGCGAATGTCGGCTTGACGACACAGCGTTGCCGCGTTGCGTGCTGATCTTCGACCGGCCGCGTATCATGGCGCGAAGCCAGGGGACGGTGCAGCGATGCCTGCTCGGCGGCCGCAACGGGCTGCCGCCGATTGCGGCAGCTAGAAGCTCTGAAGAGTGTTGACGGCGTGTGTAGAATCTCGCTTATGTCTGATTTCGACTGGTATCGCAGCTTCGTTGCGGTCTACCGCCACGGCACCGTCTCGGGCGCGGCCCAGGCGCGTGCCCTGACCCAGCCGGCGGTGAGCCAGCACCTGGCGGCGCTCGAGACGGCGCTCGGTGGCGCCCTCTTCACGCGCACCCCGCGCCGCATGGTGCCGACGGAGCGCGGGCGCGAGCTGTACGGCCAGGTCGCGGCGGCCGTGGACACCCTCGAGGCGGTGTCGCAGGGGGTGAAATCGCGCTCGGAGGCGGAGTGGCCGCTGGTGCGCCTCGGCGCGCCCGTGGGCTATGTCCAGGCCCGCGTGCTCGAGCGCTTCGGCGGGCTGGCGGTGCGGCTCTGGCTGCGGTTCGGCACCACACCCGAGCTGGTGGCGGCGCTCGAAGCGGGCGATGTCGACCTCGCCATCGTGACACGGCGGCTCTCGACCCAGCCGGTCGAGTTCCGCAAGCTGGCGACGCAGACGTTCTGGCTGGTCGGGCCGCCGGGGCTGGACCTGCCCGAGTGCGTGCGCCTCTGCCCGGAGTCGCCGCTCGAGAACGCGCCCGCGATCGAGCGCTGGCTGCTGGAGCGCACCTGGATCAGCTACGGGGTCGACCTGCCGATCATCCGCAGCTTCTGGCAGCAGTGCTTCAAGAAGCGGCCCCACCTCCAGCCTGCCCTCGTCATCCCCGACCTGCGCGCGATCGCCCGCGCCGTCGAGCTCGGGTTGGGGATCAGCCTGCTGCCCGACCACATCTGCCGCGAGTCGGTCGAGGCCGGCCGCCTGCGCGTGCTCTGGGAGCCGCCGACACCCGTGGTGAGTGACCTCTGGCTCGCCCAGCGCCGCGCCGACCACCACAGCGCCGCCGTCCAGGCCGTGGCCGACCGCCTGCTCGACGGTTTGGCCTAGCCGGGCGACCGCTAGCGGCTGCCGGCGCCACCCGGGCCTTCGGCCCGGGGAACCAGGAGGAGATCAGGCACGGCGCGGCTGGCGAGGCACTCGGCGATCAGCACCGCCCCAGCGCCGGCCGCCGCCAGCAGGGCGAGCGACCAGAAGATCGGCTCGTAGTTGCCTGCCAGGTCGTAGCCGAGGCCGGCGCCGACCGGCGCCACGGCCCGCGCTAGCGTCACGAACAGCGCCAGCACACCACTGATGCTGCCGTAGTTGGCCGGGCCGTAGAAGTCAGCCAGGAGCGCCGCGCGCGCGGGCGTGATCGCGCCGAATCCGGCTCCGAACAGCGCCACGAAGGCGAAGACCCCGGCCGGGTTGCGCCAGAGCAAGAGCGCCGCCAGCGCGAGCGTCTGGAGGAGGAAGAGGCAGGCCGTCACCGCGCTGCGCGGGATGCGGTCGCCCAGCGGCGTGAAGACGATCCGCCCCGGCAGCGCCATGATCCCGATCAGGCCGGCGGTGGTGACGGCGAAGCCCGTGTCGTAGCCCTGGCCGATCAGGTAGGGCACGAGGTGGACGCTCAGCGCCACTGCCCCCAGCATGTAGAGGCAGAACGCCGCTGGGCGACCGCATCCCGCGCAGCGCGGTGACGGCCTGCCTCTTCCTCCTCCAGACGCTCGCGCTGGC
>JBHOQZ010000710.1:0-11450 GCA_042408635.1 Chloroflexota bacterium | reverse complement strand
ACCTAGTTCAGCAGGAGGAGGAGCGCGAAGTTGATCAACGACGAGACTGGGCGCGTTCTCGACGAGGAGACGACCCCGCCCGCGGCGTCGGTGACCGACGAGGCGGCGGGCACCCCACAGCGCGACGAGACCCTCGAGGAGCGCGTCGCCCGCCTCGAGCGCGAGCTCGAGGCCGCCCGCGACGAGGCGGCACAGTTCCGCAACAAATACCTGCGGGCCGAGGCCGATATGCAAAACTACCGCAAGAGCGTCGACCGTGTCGCGGTCGAGCGCGACCGGGCGTTCCGGCGCAGCCTGCTCGCGCGGTTCCTGCCCGTGATCGACAACCTCGACCGGGCGCTTGCCCAGACCGAGCGCGGTGGCAGCATCGAGGCGATCGCCGAGGGGGTGCGCCTGACGCGCAAGGGGATGCTCGACGTGCTGGCGGCCGAGGGAGTGCAGGCGATCGAGGCGCAGGGCCAGCCGTTCGACCCCCATGTCCATGAGGCGGTCGGCACGGCGCCCGCCACGCCCGAGACGCCAGCCGGCACGGTCGTGGCGGAGGCGGAGAAAGGCTACACCTTCGAAGGGCTGGTGTTGCGGCCGGCGCGCGTGATCGTCGCGGAATAGACCGGCTGGTCGACGGCACCGAGGAGCCGGCCGGCGGTACCCTGACTGGCGCGCTGGAATGCCACGGCCGAGGCGAGCCCGCGGCGCGGCAGCGGGTCCGTCGAGCGGACCGGCTCCCCGGACTGCCGCCCCGCTCGACGTTACCTGGTCCCGGCCGGCCGGGCGAGGTCAGTCCTGCGGGTCGCGCCCGAGCCGCTCGCGGAACTCGCGCTTCGCCTCGGCCAGCACCTCCGGCCGCGCCATCAGCTCGATCGCGGTCCAGGCCATCGCCTTGGCGCCGACCGACAGCATCGCCATGGCCCGGTCGCTCGCGGCCGCCTTCCGGAACTCGACGGTGTGGCCGCCGATGCCCGGCTCGCAGATTTGCAGGTACGGGTGGATGGTGGGCACGAGCTGGCTGACGTCGCCGATGTCGCTCGACCCGACGCCCATGCCGGGTGGCGGCGTCTCCCAGCCCACGCCCTGCGCCTCGAGCGCCTCGCCGAACAGGCGGCACATCGTCTGGCTGCAGACGCGCTGCTTGTAGCCGACACCCCACTCGAGCTCCTCGCGCGCCCCGGTGGCGAGTGCGGCGGCGCGGCAGATGTTGGCGAACTTCTCCTTCACCTCCTCCAGATACGCCTGATCGGCGCTGCGCAGGAGGAACTTCGCCTCGGCGAAGGCGGGCGTGATGTTGGGCGCGTCCCCGCCGTGGGAGATGATGCCGTGGATGCGCACGTCGGACTTGAGGTGCTGGCGCAGCGCGTTCACGCTCACGAACACCTGGATAATGGCATCGAGCGCGTTGATGCCGCGCTCCGGGGCGGCCGAGGCGTGCGCCGGCCGACCGTACATCTTGACGGTGACGCGCTGCACCGCGAGCGAGCCGCGATCGAGGAACGTGCGGTCGCGGCCGTGGATCATCATCGCGGCGTCCACGCCCCGGAAGACGCCCGCCTCGGCCAGGATCACCTTGCCGCCGCCGCCCTCCTCGGCCGGGGCGCCGATCACCGAGACGCGCCCGAGGTCGGGCTTGCGCTCGATCGCCCGCCGCACGCCGATCGCGGCCCCAAGCGCCCAGGTAGCGATCAGGTTGTGACCGCAGGCGTGGCCCAGCCCGGCCAGCGCATCGTACTCGGCGATGATCGCGATGTGCGGCCGGCCCTCGCCGTAGCTGGCCCGGAACGCGGTCTCGAGCCCGGCGAGCGGCCGCTCGATCGTGAACCCGCGCCGGGAGAGCTCCTCCGTCAGCCGGTCGGCGGCTCGGTGCTCCTGGAATTGCAGCTCGGGGTTCGCGTGGATGAAGCGCGCCACCTCGACCAGCGCGTCGTGCTCGCGGTCGATCTGGCGGCCCGCGGTTGCCTTCAGCTCATGCACGGGATTGGCGGCCACGTCGGTCATCGTCTCCCCCTCCTACTCCCGGCTCCGACCGAGCAGCGGTGCCTGCCGACCGCCGCTCCGCTGCGAGCCCGCTCGAATGTTCGTGTCGGCCCGGAGGATACCACGGGCCGTTCCCGCCCCGCGCGCCGGCGAATCGGCGGCCGAGCGGTGGGCAGACCGTGCCTGTGTCGCCCGGACGTCGGTGCGGCCGGCGGGTCGCGTGGTACAGTGGGAGGGTGGGCGGCGCACCGCTCTGGTGACCGCCTGGTCGACGTGAACGGAGGCAGGCAACATGGCGTGGTCGCAGACCAAGGCGCAGGCATTCGCGCAGAAGCTGGCCGAGTTTCAGAAGTCGCTCGACCCGGAGGAGCAGGAGCTGTTCGGCGCGATCATGGGCTGCGCCAAGCAGGCGGTGAGCGAGGTGCAGGGCTACGACGCGGGCGACCTGAGCGACCGGCTCAACACCGTCTTCACCCAGCCGTTCGCCGCGACGCTGCCGAACGTGAACTTCCAGGTGCGCGACGCCACCAAGATCGACCAGCCAGGCAGCCCGAACCGCTACTAGGGTCTAGGGGGCCGGGCGCACCCATGCCCGAAGCGAGCCGCCCGGCGATCTCCGCTGGGCGGCTCGCGCTATACTCGGCGTGGAAGAGTCGCGTGGAAGAGGTGCGCCGGTGCGCGCGCCTCCCACGAATCGCCTCGAAGATCGGCGATTCACGTGGAAGAGTCGCGTGGAAGAGGTGCGCCGGTGCGCGAGCGGATCCTGCTGATCGAGAACCACGACCCGACCCTCGAGGCGGACGTGCGGGCAATGGCGCCGCCCGAGTTCGACCTCGACCTGGCCGACGCGGGGGACGAGGCGGCGCAACTGCGCCTGGCCGCCCGGGCGAACTACATCGTCGTGGGCGGCGTGCCACTCACGGCCCGGGTGATCGAGGCCGCGCCCGGGCTGCGGCTGATCCAGAAGCTCGGCATCGGCGTTGACAAGATCGATCTGGCGGCGGCCGCGCGCCGCGGCATCCCGGTCGCGATCACCGCCGGTGCCAACTCTATGGCAGTGGCCGAGGCGACCATGCTGCTGATGTTGGCCGTCTACCGGCGGCTGCTCGAGGCCGACGCCTCGATCCGCGCCGGCCGGTGGATCCGGCCCCACCTCGGCCCGTTCTGCTACGAGCTCGCCGACAAGACGCTCGGCATCGTCGGGCTCGGCAACATCGGCAAGCAGGTGGCGAAGCGCGCCCGCGCCTTCGAGATGCGCCTGCGCTACTTCGACAAGGTGCGCCCGGCGCCGGAGCTCGAGGAGCACCTGGGCGTGCGCTTCTTGCCGCTCGAGGAGCTGCTCACCACCAGCGACATCGTCTCGATCCACGTGCCCTGGACCTACGAGACACATCACATGATCGACGCGGCGCGCCTGGCGCTGATGCGCCCGCACGCGGTGCTCATCAACACGGCGCGCGGGGAGGTCGTGGACGAGGCGGCGCTCGAACAGGCCCTGCGCGCGGGAGTGATCGCGGGCGCCGGGCTCGACGTGCTCGAGCGGGAGCCGGTGCGTGAGAAGCGCAGCCTCTTCGAGCTCCCGAACGTCGTCTTCATGCCGCACATGGCTGGCGTCACACGCGACACGCGCCGGCGCATGTGGGCGCACGCCTTCGCGAACTGCTCACGGGTCGCCGCCGGCGAGTCGCTGCGACCGGAGGACATCGTCGACCCCGAGGCGATGCGCATCCCGGCCGCGCGCTGAGCCCCCGGCGCCAGGATCCTGGGCGCCCGTCCGTCGCTCGGGCGAGGGCGCGGGTGGGCATCGGTGGATCGACGCAGGACGGCCCGGGCGGCGCGTCATTATGGCAGGCTGGTGTCGAAGCGAAGGTGCGCTGGGCGCTATTCGGTGGGGAGGGTAGCCCTGGCACGCGCCTTGCTATAGGTGCGACGGGTGTCCGGCGCGCGCTTCGGCGACCCCGGGGGGGTGCCGGGCTCGCCGCCTGGCCGGCACGGACGCCACGCCGCATCGTGCAATGGACCTCTCCCGCGTCGGGGCAGCGTCGCCATACCGACCGGCAGCCCGCACCCTAACCCTGCAGGGTGCGGGCTGCGTTTGTCATCGGTGTTTGACAGTGCTCCCGCCTGCGGCTACGCTGCCCGCGTCTTGGCCGTCGGGCCGAGCACTGGAGGGGGAGGACGCCGCTCATGGCTGCGGAGCTGCAGATCACCCAGGAGCTGCCAAACCGGGCCGACCTCGTGGTGGTGGGCGGGGGCGTGCTGGGCGCCGCGACCGCGTTCTGGGCGGCGCGGGCGGGGCTGCGCCCGGTCGTCCTGGAGGCGCGTCCGACTCTCTGTACCCTCACCACCCCGGTCTCGACGGGTGCCTTCCGCCTGCAATTCGACAACGCCGAGGAGCTGGCGCTGGTGCGCCAGAGCGTGGAGCTGTTCGAGGGGTTCGAGGCGTTGACCGGCCTGACCGGCTGGGACCTGCGCCTCGAGCGCAACGGCTACCTCTGGTGCACGACCAGCGAGGCCGGCGCCCGCCGACAAGCCGAGATCGTCGAGCGCCAACGCGCCTGGGGCCTGCACGACGTCGAGCTGCTCGAGGGGGACGCGGTGCGCCGCCGCTTCCCCTACATCAGCCCCGAGGTGGTGCAGGCCCGGTTCCGCCAAGGGGACGGCTGGCTCGACCCGCGCCGGCTGACGTTCGGGTTGGCCCGTGCCAGCGGCGCCCGGTTCGTCGTGTCGACCCCGGCCACCGGCTTCAGGCTGCGCGGAAACCAGTTGGGTGGCGTCGAGACGCCGCGCGGCGTGATCGAGACCGAGCGGGCGGTGATCGCGGCGGGGCCGCTCTCGGGCGAGGTGGCGCGGCTCGCGGGGCTGGAGCTGCCGGTCTGGACGGTGCGGCGGCAGAAGCTGGTGATGCCGGATGTGCCCGAGGTGCCCCAAGGCGCCCCCATGACGATCGATGAGGACACCGGCGCCCACTGGCGGCCGTGGCGCCCGGGCGGCGCCTTCCTACTCTACACCGTGCACGACGATCCGCCCTCACCGCCGGCGTTCGACGTGACCCCGGCGGCGGACTTCGCCTTCGCGCTGCTCGACCCGTCGAGCCCGGCGGCGGCGGCGCGCATCAGCCCGTTCTGGTGCGATGTCTGGTCGCGCGGCGTCGACTACTGGCTGCTCCACGCCGGCCAGTACCTCTACACCCCGGATCATCGGCCGCTCCTGGGCGAGAGCAGCCTGCCCGGTCTGTATCTCAACTGCGGCTACAGTGGCCACGGCATCATGGCCGGGGCGGGTGGCGGCAGCCGCGTCGTGATCGATACCATCACCGGCGCCCTCCGCCCCGCGGACAATCCCTTCGACCCCGGCCGCAGCTTCACCCCCCGCCCGCTCGACGTCTTGTAGCCTGTGCTACTTCGACGCTTCGAGCTGGGCGACGACCTCGGGGTTGAGGTCCACGCCGCCCATGCCGTTGATCATGGTCGAGATGCCGACGAAGAAGTTGATGACCGAGAGCGCCTCGACGATGGCAGCGCTGTCGTAACCCATCGCCTTGAGCCGGCTGGTGTGGATGTCGACGGCGAACTTGCTGTTGTTCATCACGACCGTCGCCCAGGCGAGCCACTCCTTTGTCTGTGGGTCGAGCGCGCCCGGCCCCATGATGCGCCGGCGGTGCTGCCACATCGCCTCGAGCACGGCGGGATTGTTGGCGAGCGCACGGTAGACGTTGGGCACCACGCCCAGGTTGCGCCGGAGCTCCTCGAAGATCTCGGCCACGCGCCCGGTCGCTTCGGCGTCAGAAACATATTTCACGGTCGGCACGGCTCATCTTCCCTCCCCAGTCTGGCTGCACCAGGATAGCATCGCCAACCCTGCTACACTGCCACCGGGCGCCGGTGGCGCTGAACCTGGCATGGGGTGTGATGGTGGCAGAAGCGGGGAAGCGGACGCCTTCCGTCCTGGTCGTCGGCGCGGGCGCGGTCGGGTTATGCGTGGCCTACCACCTGGCCGAGCGGGGCTGCCGCGATGTCGTGGTGGTCGACCGTGGCCAGGCGGGCGGCGGGGCGAGCAGCAAGGCGGCCGGCGGGCTGCGCTACCAGTTCTCGACCGAGATCAACGTGCGGCTTAGCCAGCTCAGCCTGCCTTTCTTCGAGCACGCCGCCGAGACGCTCGCTGAGCCGATCCCCTACCAGCGCGTGGGCTACCTGATCCTGGCACGCACCGCTGAGCAGGCTGCCGCCTTCGAGCGCAACGTCGCCCTGCAGCGGCGCCTGGGCGTCGACGCGACCTGGCTTCCCCCCGAGGCGATCGGCCGGCGCTGGCCGTTCCTGCGCCTCGACGGTGTGGTCGCGGCCACCTGGTGCCCGGACGACGCGCTGACCGACCAGGTGCTCTTCATCTCGGCGCTCGCGCGCCGGGTGCGCGCCATGGGCGTGGAGGTGCGCGAGGGCGTGGAAGTGCGCTCGCTGCGGGCGGAGGGGGAGCGCGTGCGCGGCGTCGAGACGACGGCCGGTCCGCTCGAGGCGGAGACGACGGTGCTGGCGGCCGGGAACGGCGCCACACCGCTGGGCCGCACGATTGGACTCGAACTGCGCGGCACGCCGGTCTGGCGCGAGATCCACACGACCGGGCCGGTGCCGGGGCTGCCCGACGACATGCCGTTCATCGCGGACTTCGACATCGGCCGCTACGCCCGGCGCGACGCCCAGGGCTTCCGCGTCTCGGGCCGGATCGACGTCGCGGCCGACCCGCAGGCGCCGTTCGACCCCGCGCGCGGCCCGAAGACGCTGGCGCACGCCGCCGAGCTGATCCCGGCGTTGGCCGGCGCGCGCCTCACCGGTGGCTGGGCCGGCGTCTACGAGGTGACGCCCGACCACCACGCCATCCTCGGCCCGGCGCCCGGCCGCAGCGGGCTCATCCTCGCCACCGGGTTCGGCGGGCACGGCCTCATGCACGCGCCGGCGGCAGGCCGGCTGGTGGCGGAGCTGATCCTCGACGGGCGGGCCACGACGCTCGACATTGCGCCCCTGGCGGCCGATCGCTTCGAGCGCGGCGAGTTGCTGCGGGAGACGGTGGTCGCGCCGTACCATGAGCAGGGGGACGTGCTGATCGAGCGCACTCCGCGCCCGACGAGCTGAGGCTTGTCGAGCCGGCGCCGCGACGTAGCTGGTCGGCGGCCTCGACGACCTGGAGGCCTCCAAGGCCGATCTAATCTCTCACCGCGGGCGGGACAGCCATTGTCGGGGGGTTCCGGCCGGTGCCCGGCGGGCTGGGGGGAATACCCGGCTAACAGGAGGCTGCCGGCGGGCGGGAATGCGCAGGGGACATTTGGAAGGGCGCGGCGGGGACGGAAGCCGGCGGCCGGAAGATGCCGGCGCACGGCGGCAGGGTGCGACTCCTGTACCGCATGATGCGGGTCCTGCGGGGACAGGGTCGCCCGCAGCGATCCGACGGTGCGGTTGATGGGGGTGATTAAACCAGCCGCCGCGGCCCGATCGTCGCTCCGGTTGAGGAGGGTCAGTTCGGGCCGCGGCGGCTGATGTGGTCTGCCTGCATCACACGGCCGCCGGGGTGCCCTTCAGCTCCTCGAGGTCCAGCCACGTCGTGTAGAGCGCGCGGTCGACGAGCCGGCGGGCGTACTTCGTCGCGGCGGTGACCGGCTGCTTCTGCAGCTCCGCCTTCAGGACCTGGAGGCGAGCCTGGCGCGCGGCGTAGAGATCGCGGAGTTCCTCGTCCGAGAGCGTCTGCAGCGTGAGTTCCATCGTCGTCACCCCTTTCCTGTTTCCTGTGCTTGTCACCGCTTCCGGCGGTGTTCTCTTGATGTCTCCACGATACGCCGTGCGGCCAGGGCGGACGGTCAGCGCGCTGACCATGCCCGGCGACCCATCTGTCGCCCGCGCGACAACCGCAGCGGCTTCGCGCCCCCTTTGCCTGCTAGAATGGCCGCACGGGCCGCCGGCAGCGCCACGCCCAACCTGCCCTCGCGGCCCACCACCACCGGAAGACGGCCCACGCCCCCAACCCCGCCAGCCGAGGGGCGGCGGCCCCTCCCCAGCCCTGGGGGTCGGGGCGCCCCCTGCTCCCGCAACCTTGCGGACTGGGGGGCACCTGCTCCCCCAGGAGGGGGGCCGGGGGGCCGCGCCTGTGCAAGGAGGGCTGGCAACGGTGACGCTGGCCGAGCCGATCGCGACCACCATCTGCGCGCTGAGCGAGGCTGAGGCCGCGGCGCGGCGCGCCCAGGGCCTTGGCAATCGTTTCGCCACCCCGAGCAGCCGGTCCTACCGCGACATCCTCCACGAGAACCTGCTGACGGTCATCAACGGCATCCTGTTCGGGCTCGGGCTCGCGCTCGTGCTGATCGGCCGGCCCGCCGACGCCGTCGTCACCGTCGGCGTGATCTCCTTCAACATCCTCGTCAGCGTCGTCCAGGAGGTGCGCGCCAAGCGCAAGCTCGACCAGATCGCCCTCCTCCATCGGCCGACCGCGACCGTCCTGCGCGACGGGAACGAGCGCGCCATCGACCCGGCCGAGATCGTGGTGGGCGACGTGCTGGTGGTCGGGCCAGGCGACCAGATCGTCGTCGACGGGGTGATCGTGGGGGACGGCCGCATCGACGTCGACGAGTCGCTGCTCACCGGCGAATCCGAGGCCGTGCCCAAGCGAGCGGGGGACCGGGTCTTCTCGGGCACCTTCTGCCTGGGTGGCCGAGCCGCCTACGAGGCCCGGGCGGTCGGCGCGCAGGCCGTCGCCAACCAGCTCACCGCCGGCGCGCGCAGCTTCCGGCGCGTGCTCACGCCGCTCCAGCGCAGCCTCGATACCGTCCTGCGGGCGATCCTGCTGCTGGCGATCTACCTCGGCGTGATCCTGGTGATCTTCGCCACGTTCGGCAAGCTGCCGCTGGTCGACACCGTGCAGCGGCTGGTGGTGATCGCGGGATTGGTGCCCAACGGGCTGCTGCTGGCGATCGCGGTCGCCTACGCGCTGGCGGCGGTGCGGCTGATCAACGAAGGTATCCTCGTCCAGCAATCGAACGCGGTCGAATCGCTGAGCAACGTCGACGTGTTCTGCCTCGACAAGACCGGCACGCTCACCGCCAACCGGCTGAGCCTGCGGGGCCTGCACCCGCTGGAGGCCGACGAGGCGACGCTGCGGCGGCTGCTGGGCAGCTATGCGGCGAGCGGCGCCGCGGCCAACGCCACCGCCGCTGCGATCGGGGCGGGCTGCCCCGGCCAGCCCCTGCCCGTGGTCAAGGAGGTGCCGTTCGGCTCGGCCCACAAGTGGAGCGCGCTCACCTTCACGAGCGGCGCGCCGGAGCCGACCTACGTGCTCGGCGCGCCCGAGGCGTTGCGGCCGTTCCTGCGCCACGGAGCGGACGCGGGCACCGAGCAGGCCGAGGCGTGGGCGCGCGAGGGCTTGCGCGTGCTCCTGTTCGCGAGCTACGCCGCGTCGACGCGCCTGCTCGACTCGCAGGAGCGGCCGCAATTGGCGCCCGGCTTGCGGCCGCTCGGCCTGGTCGCACTGGCCGACGAGCTGCGGGCCGGCGCGCGCGAGACGCTCGCTGGGTTCCGCGAGGCCGGCGTCGAGATCAAGATCATCTCGGGCGACAACCCGGAGACGGTCGCGGCGCTCGCCCGCCAGGCGGGGCTGCCCGAGGACGCGCGGCTGATCGCCGGCGGGCAGCTCGACGGGCTCGGGGAGGACGAGTTCCGGCGGGCGGTGCGGGAGGCGACCGTGTTCGGCCGCATCACGCCGCAGCAGAAGGAGCGGATCGTGCGCACCCTGCGCGAGCAGGGCCGCTACGTGGCGATGACCGGGGACGGCGTCAACGACGTGCTCTCGCTCAAGCAGGCGCAGCTCGGGGTGGCGATGGCGAGCGGCAGCCAGGCGACGCGCGCGGTCGCCGACCTCATCCTGCTCAACGACTCGTTCACGTCGCTGCCGCGGGCGGTCAAGGAGGGCCAGCGCGTCGTCAACGGCATGGCCGACATCCTGAAGATTTTCCTGACGCGCATCGCCAATGTGGCGCTCCTGATCGTGATGGTGCCGACGGGCTTCCCGTTCAACCCGCGCGAGGCGGCGTTGATGGCGCTCCTCACCGTGGGCATCCCGTCGCTCGGGTTGGCGGCCTGGGCGCGGCCGGGCCCGACCGAGGTCCGGCTGCTCTTCCGCCGGCTGGTCGAGTTCATCGTGCCGGCGGTGCTCACCGCCAGCACGGTTGGCCTCCTCGTCTACACCGCCACCTACGTCCTCTACCCCGAGTTCGTCACGGGCGGGGACGAGTCGCTCATCACGCCGGAGCTGCTGAGCCAGTCGGAGCGGCTCGCCCAGGCGGCGCTGACGGCGTTCGTCACCCTCTGCGGGCTGCTGCTGCTGCTGTTCGTCGAGCCGCCGACGCGGTTCTTCGCGGTGCTCAAGCCGGCCGCCGGCGAGTGGCGACCCACCGTCCTGGCCGCCTTGCTGGGCGCCGCCTTCCTGGTCCTGCAGAGCACGCCGTGGGGCCGGCAGGCGTTCGATCTGGCGGTGCTGCCGCCGTTCTCGCTCGCGCTGCTGGGCGCGCTCAGCCTCGTCTGGGTGCTGGTCGTGCGCCTCTTCTGGCGCGGACGGCTCCTCCAGCGGGCGCTCGGGCTGCCTTCGGGCTCGACCGGCAAGGAGTGAGGCGTGCACCAGGCGAGAGACGGGGGCAACCTCCGTCTGCCCTCATTACGCAGCGAAATCCTTGACATCGATTTGATATGTGTCCATGATGGGTTCTGCCTGGCAGCGCTCACCGGCCGCGGCCGAACGGCCGCCGGGCGGAGGTGAGCGGGGAAGCCGCTGACGGGACCGGGGAGGGGTTCGCGGGTTCGTCGGCGCCGACGGTGGAACGTGACCGGGAGGGTGCGCTTCACCGGCGATCACGACGGGTCGGCGAGGGGGAGCTGCCGGCCCGTCGTTGGAGGGACTGGCATCGTGCTGCAAGCGCAGGTGGTTGAGGACGGGCCCTCGATCCGCGAGATCGTCCGGTTCGTGCTGGAGGACGAGGGATTCGCCGTGCGGACGGCGGCTACCGCCGACGAGGCGCTCGCGCGCAACGAATCGGCCCCGCCCACCGTGGTCATCGACCTCAACCTGCCCGGGGGGTCGATGTCGCCGGCCTTGCCCGGCTGCTACGCGGCCGCTTCGGATTCGAGCTGCCGATCATCCTGATCAGCGCCTCGCCCCGGATCGCGCAGGTGGCCGTCGAGGTCGAGGCCACGGCCTACCTGCCCAAGCCGTTCGGCATCGAGACCTTCCTCGACGCGATCCGCGGCTCGCTCGCGGGCCGCAGGCGGGTCGCCACCGCCGACTAGGCGACCGACGCGACGCGGTGGGTGGAGCCGTGGGCCGGGGCCGACCCTGAACTGGTATAGTGGGGGCATGAGACCGACATACCGCCTGCTCGACCAGGTCACTGTCCTCGACCTCTCGCGAACGCTGCCCGGCCCCTTCTGCACCTGGCTCCTGGCCGGGCTGGG
>JBHOQZ010000707.1:0-5628 GCA_042408635.1 Chloroflexota bacterium | reverse complement strand
CCCGGCGCCGGCCGGCGCCGGGTCAGGGGTGGGCGATCAGCCCCACGCTCACCCGCAGCCGCCGGGTCGCCGCACCCGAGGGCGGCATCGACCCTGCTACACTGGAGGTGGCGCAGGAACCTCACGCCGCGGCCGGCCCGGCGCGGGGGGTGGGCGGGCCAGCGGGTCGTTGGGGGCGGAGTGCTGGTCGGGGCGCCGAGATCCGCGGAAGGCGGCGGCTGTCGCAGCCCGGCTGACGGCCGCCGGTGAGAGCAGAACGCCATGGCCGACGCCGATCGCATCGCCGCGACCTCCACCCCCGTCTCCGGTCCCACGCCCAATCCCGTCGAGGCTACCCCCGCCCCCGTGCCCGGCACCCGGGCCGCCCGGCCGCCCCGCCGGCTCGGGCTCGGCATGTTCAAGTCGCTCCAGAGCCGCAACTACCGGCTGCTCTGGCTGGGCACGCTCATCTCCCAGTCCGGCGACTGGATGGACCAGACGGCGCTGGCCTGGCTGGTGCTGACGCTCACCGATTCGCCGGCCAGCCTGGGCATCATGCAGTTCTGCCGCGCCGCGCCGATCCTCGTCTTCACCCTCATCGGCGGCGCGCTGGCGGACCGCTTCGAGCGGCGCCGCATGCTGTTCGTCACGCAGTCGGCGTCGATGCTGCTCGCCTTCCTCCTCGCCGGGCTCGTCTCGTTCGGCCACATCCAGTTCTGGATGATCCTGGTCATCGCGGCGCTGCGCGGGATCAGCATGTCGTTCAACCAGCCGACCCGGCAGGCACTCATCTCGGAGCTCGTGCCGCCGGAGGATCTGCTCAACGCCGTCGCGCTCAACTCCGCGACGATGAACGCCTGCCGCATCATCGGCCCGGCGATCGGGGGCGTGCTGATCTGGCAGTTCGGCGTGGCCGAGGCGTTCTACATCAACGGCTTCAGCTTCCTGGCGACGCTCATCGCGCTCCAGACAATGCACATCCCGCCGCGCGAGGTGGACCTGGAGGCCGCCCGCTCGGGCCTCACGCGCAGCCTGCTGGACGGGCTCGCCTACGTGCGCAGCAATCCCGTGCTGCTAACGCTGGTGACGATCGCGCTCGTGCCGATGGTGTTCGGCATGCCCTACATCACCATGCTCTCGGTCTACGCGCGCGACGTGCTCGGCATGGACTCGCGCGCCTACGGCTGGATGCTGAGCGCCACCGGCGCCGGGGCCCTGGTGGGCGCCCTGACCGTCGCCTCGCTCGAGAACTTCCGCTACAAGGGGCGGCTGATGCTGGCCGCGATGTTCGCCTTCGGCGTCATGCTGATCCTCTTTGCCCAGTCGCGCGCGCTGCTGCTCTCGCTGGCGCTCCTGCTGTTCGTCGGCGCCGCCAGCACGACCTACATGGCGAACAACAACACGCTCCTCCAGCTCCACGCCGAGCCGCGCTACCGTGGGCGGGTGATGAGCACGATGTTCCTCAACCGGGGGCTCGTACCGCTGGGTACCATGTTCGCCGGGTTCGGCGCCCAGGTCTTCGGCGCGCCGGCCATGACCACCTTCATGGCGCTCGTCGTCGTCGTGCTCGCCGTCGTCATCGCCATCAAAGTTCCCTCCGTCCGCGAGCTCGAATAGAGAGTGGCATTGCCCTTGCTTTGAGCCTAGTGGACCCGGCTTCTTCTCCGGTCCGCGGGCGGCAGCGCCCGGCCGGGAGGGAGGTCGGGGCCGAGCCTGGAGCAGGGGGACATCGATGGCCTTCACACCGACCGGCCGGCGCGACGGCAGGGGCGATGCCGTGGCGGCGGAGGTCCGCGACTACTACCGCGCAATCGCGGAGGTCTACGATCTCGAGCTCGCTTGTCGGGGCGACGAGGCATTCTGGCGTGGGCTGGGCCTGAACTATCGCCACGGACGCATCCTCGAGCTCGGCGCCGGCAGCGGCCGCGTGACCGCGCTGCTGGCCGAGCACGGCGCCCACGTCACCGCGCTCGATCTCTCGCCCGACATGCTCAGGCGCGCTGCCGCCCGCCTGGGCGCGACTGGACGGGTCAACGTCGAGCTGGTCGAGGCCGACATGCGCACGGCCCGGCTCGGGACGCGCTTCGACCTGGTTGTGGCGGTGGACGACCCTTTCAGCCACCTGACCGAGGACGCCGACCGCGACGCCGCGCTCGGCGTCGTGGCTCGGCACCTGAAAGCCGACGGCTGCTTCGTGCTCGATGCCCTCTGGCTGCCGCCGACCGAGATCGCGCGCGCGACCTCGCCCGAGGGGCGGCGGGACGAGCGCTACGTGGTGGCGGGCGGCAGGGCGCTGCGCGTGCACGAGGTCTGGTACTGTGACCCGGCTACCCGCCGCTGCCGGGCACGCTACGAGTACCACCGCCCGCGGCGCGACCCGGTGGTGGCGGAGTTCGAGGCGCGCTACTGGACGCTCGACGAGCTGCGGGGGCGGTTCCGCCGGGCCTGCTTGCGGCTCGACGCTCTCTCCGGCAGCTACGAGGGCGAGGACTGGGACGAGACCGCCGAGCGGCTGATCGTTCGGGCAAGGCCGCGCCAGGTACCGCCCCTCGGGCGCGCAGAGCGTCAGGCCCGCCGAGCGGCTGATCGTTCGGGCAAGGCCGCGCGGATAGCGGTATAGGAGAGGAGTCCTATTCGCCAGGCATAGGAGCATTCTCCTATTCGTGTCGACCGCCTTTCCTATTTTCGCCCGTCCCCGCCTGCCGTAGCCTTCATGCGTAGGCAGAACGCTGGTCGAGAGTGGGGTAATGGGCGATGCGGATCGCGCAGAGGCGTTGGTTCACCGGTGGGGCGTTCCCGCGTCTCCTCGCGGTTCTCGTCATGGCGATGACGCTGCTCGCCGGGGCGGTGCCGGCGCGGGCCGACGACGGCGGCTACCGCGTGATGATCGGGCGGGTCGACAGCCGCCAGTTCCCGGACGTGCGCATCAACGCCACGGTGCTGGACAACCAGTTCATCCCGGTCACCAACCTCAAGGCGTCCGATTGGGAGCTGCTCGAGGACGGCCAGCCGGTGCCGGTCGACACCGCCGAGCGCGTGCAGGACATCGACAACCCGATCGCGGTCGTGCTCGGCATCGACGTCAACGCCGGCATGGACGGCAAGCCGCTGAGGGACACCAAGGACGCCGCCTCGGACTTCGTCTTCAACCTGCTGCCGCAGGACGAGGTGGCGGCGCTCAGCTTCGGGGACGGCGTCAAACTCCTGCACCGCTTCTCGAACAACAAACCGGCGGTCGTGGCCCGCATCCGTGAGCTCCAGACGGGCAACGAGAGCACGCTCTACGATGCCGTGCTCCAGGGGCTCGACATGCTCGCCCAGCAGCCCTCGGGCCGCAAGGTCATGCTCTTCCTCAGCGACGGTCAGGACACCGCCAGCCGGGCCCGCCTGGCCGACGTGCTGGCGCGCGCGAGCGAGGCGCGGGTGCCCATCTTCACGATCGGGCTGGGCACCGAGGTCAACATGGACGCGCTGCGCAAGATCTCGGACGCCTCGGGCGGGGTCGCCCTCTACGCACCGACCTCGGAGGACGTGCTCGGCGCCTACCAGACCGTGGCGAACCACCTGCGCAGCGAATATGCCCTGACTTTCCGCTCGAAGCTCAAGGCCGACGGCGCGCGCCACACGCTCACGGTGCGGCCGCGGATCGGCAATCTCACCCCCACGGCCCAGGTGCCGTTCACGGCCGTGAAGAACCCACCGGTGATCGAGGTCGTCACGCCCGCCGTGAACGCGGAGGTGGCCGATACCCAGCCGGTCGAGGTGCGGGTGAGCGGGATCGCGCCGGTGGTGCGCGTCGAGTTCTCGACCGCCGGCAAGCTGCTGGGCAGCCTGACCGAGCCGCCCTACCGGATCGAGTGGGACACGCGCGAGCTGAAAGGTGGGCAGCAGACGCTCAATATCACCGCCGTCGACTCGGTCGACAACCGTAGTACCAAGTTCCTGCCGGTGGTCGTGCCGCAGCGGCAGGTGGTGCCGCGCACACTCCAGACGACGAGCGAGCCGGTGGTGAACGTGCCCAACCGCGAGGTGCTGCCGGTGCCCGAGTGGGCGCTGATCGCGCTCGCGGGCCTGCCCGCGGCCTATCTGCTGCTGCGCGTGTCTGGACGGGTGGTCAGGGCGGCGATCCCGCTGCGCTGCTCGACCCACCGCGTCACCTACCGCCGCGGCACAGTCTGCCCGCTCTGCGCCGCCGAATCGCAGACGACGATCGACAACCGGCTCCGCCGATTCGCCGAGGCCGACGCGCCCGAGGGTGCCCTCACCCGCTAATGGCTTCCCCGAATACGTTGCGGCGCCGCGGCCAGCTGCTGCCTCCAGTCGCTACCGCACGTCTTCGGCGGAAGCAGTCAGCCCGCCCGCGGATCGACCACGCGCGCGCTTCCCAGGCGCCGGCCGCCATCCCCAGCCGGGCGCAGGCGGTTAGTCCCCGAGCCGTGTGGCCCCGCGCCCGCACCGGACTACCCTCAGCCGCGCGGGGAACGCGTGGGCGCTCCAGGGGGGTGTCGGCCGCCCACGAGCTACCCCCATGGGTGCGGGGAGCCCGTGCTATAATCCCGCCGGCCCGGCGGGCCGCCTCAGCCTGAGCCTCGGCGTGGAGCGGCGGTGCAGATCAACGAGACGACGGTGCGTGTGCGCTACGCGGACACCGACGCGATGGGCGTTGTCTACCACGGCCACTACTTCACCTGGTTCGAGGTCGGCCGCACCGAGACGTTGCGCGCGCTCGGGCTAGCCTACCGGGAGGTGGAGGCGCTGGGGTTCTACCTACCCGTGGTCGACTGCTCCGCCCGGTTCCTGGCGCCCGCGCGTTACGACGACCTGCTCGTCATCGAGACGCAGATCGAGCGGCTCGATCGCCTGCGCGTCGGCTTCGCCTACGCGATCCGGCACGCCGAGACGGGGCAGCGGCTCGTGACGGGCGAGACGGCGCATGTGTTCGTCAATCGCGACGGCCGGCCGCAGCGCCTGCCACTCGAATCGGATCTCTGGCGCCGCCTCGCCTCGGTTCGCCAGACCCTGGGGCTCGCGCCGCCGTGATGTCGCCGCTGGACGCGCTCCTCTACTTCCTGCTCGGGCTGGCTGCGAGCACCTACGGCACGCTGATCGGGGCCGGCGGTGGCTTCCTCATCGTGCCGGTGCTGATCCTGCTGTTCGGCTACGATCCGGCGATCGCGGCGGGCACGTCGCTCTCGGTCGTCTTCCTCAACGGCATCGCCTCGACCTACCTCTACAGCCGGCAGGGGCGCATCGACTTCAGGACGGGCCTGCTGCTGGCGGTGGCGACGATCCCAGGCGCGATCGGCGGCGCCTACGTCGTCGCCGGGCTCGACCGCCGCGCCTTCGGGCTCGTTTTACCTGCTGATGGTGGTGGTCGCGCTCTTCCTGCTGTTCCGGCCGCGGAACCAGAACCGGGCGCTGCCGCCCGGCACCTCCACACGCCTGCCCTGGCTCTGGCACCGCAACTTCATCGACGCGCGCGGGGAGCGGTTTGAATACGCGTTCAACCCGGTGGCGGCGTTCGCGCTCTGCCTGGTGATCGGCTTCCTCTCGAGCCTGCTCGGCATCGGGGGAGGGATCATGCTGACGCCGACGCTCATCCTGGTGTTCGGCGTGCCCGCGCACGTGGCCGCCGCAACCTCGCAGGTC
>JBHOQZ010000705.1:0-7668 GCA_042408635.1 Chloroflexota bacterium | reverse complement strand
TTCAGCCGGCCGACCGGACTACCGATCGTTTTGGCAACCTCCGTCAGCCGGCTTTGCCGCCTCAGCCCGGGGGTGAACCCCCGGCCCCCGGCCCGTTGCGGGCCGGGCGCGGCGGCTCAGGCGTCCGGGGCGGCCTCGGCGCGCTCGCGCAGCGATTCGCGGTCGAGCAACCGGATGCGGCCGCGAGCGAGCTCGACCAGCCCGGCGCGCCGCCAGTCGTTGAGCACCAGGGTCGCCGTCTGGCGCGAGGTGCCCGCCAGCCCGGCCAGCCGCTCGTGCGTAATCTGGACCGAATCGTCGCCGCGCCGCTCGGCGTCGAGGTCGAGCAGGACCTTGGCGAGCCGGCTCGGCACGTCGCGGAAGGCGAGGTCGGTGGCGCGGTCAGTGGTGCGCCGCAGGCGCGCCGAGAGCGACCGCAGGAGCGCCAGCGTCAGGTTGGGGTGCTGCTGGAGGAGGCCGAGGAACTCGCCCCGCCCGAGCGCGTAGAGGACGCAGTCCCGCTTGGCGACGGCGGAGGCCGAGCGTACCGTGTCCTCGAGCAGCGCCATCTCGCCGAAGACGTCGCCCGGCCCGGCCTGGTTGACGATCAGCTCGCGCCCCTCGGGCGTGGTGATCGAGAGGTCGATCCGCCCCTCGTGCACGAAGTAGGCGGCGTTGCCGGGGTCGCCCTGGCTGAAGAGGATGTGTCCGCGCCGCAGCGTCACGCGGCGCAGCCCGGCGACGACCGCCCGCAGTTCGGCCGGACCCAACCCCTCGAACAGCGGCGCCCGCCGCAGCAACGCCGCGAGTTGCTCGATCCTGGCCGCCTGGTCGTAGGCCCGGCCGGGCTCACCCCCCGCCCGCATCGCGCGCTCCCTCTACCGGCCCCCGGCCGGGACGCCAGTCGCCCGCCCCGGCGCGCCCCGGCGCTGCGCGCAGTGGCAGACAACACGACGCTTGCATTGCAGTTCTGTCACACACCCGGCCCCGGACGGTCGCCGGGCCCGCCAGCGAGGAAGAAGCGGATCGCCGCCGTCGCGATCGCCTCGCCCATGCTGTGCCCGACGCCGGGCACGGTCTCGAAGGCGTGTGGCAGGCCCGCCCGCTCCCAGGCGCGGTGGAGCGTGCGCAGCCGCTCGACGCGGTTCGCCCCGAGGCGGTTCGCCGCCTCGCTCGTGTCCAGTTGTTCGGCGCCTGTGTCCTCGGCGCCGACGAGCAGCAGCGTCGGGACGAGGCGCAGCGCCGCGAGGTCGGGCCGGGCGTCCGCCGCCTCGGCCAGCCTACGGAGCCCGGTTGGCCAGTCGAGCGCGGGATCCGGCAGCGTCACCGTGCCCGGCGCGCCCACAACCGCGCGCTCGACCCGGCGGGCGTGCAGGTAGAGGAAGCGATGGACGAACTGTCCGCCGGCCGAGTAGCCGAAAAGCTCGAAGCGCCCGGCATCGAGGTCCAAGAGCCGGGCTGCCTCGTCCACGACCGCGAGCAGCCGATGATCCGCCCGGAAGTCGGTCCCTAGCCCGAGCCGCTGGTAGTGGGGTACGAACAGGGGTGCCAGCACCGTGCGCCCGGTCGCCTCGGCGTAGGGCGCGAAGTGCTCGACGTAGGCCCGCGCGGTGCGGCTGAAGCCGTGGACGACCACGACCAACCGCCGCTCCCTTGCCAGCCCGCTCGCCGGCACGTAGAGATAGTACCGCTGCTCCGGGCCGCCCGACCAGACCCGCTCGACCACCGTGCCCGCCGAGAGCTCCACCGTCACCCCCGCCACTCGCCTGCCCGATTTCGCCTACATTCTACAGTGTCGGGCGCAGCGTCGGTCGCGCCACCGCCCCCGCCCCGTGGGACCGCCCCCTGTCCGGCATGGCCGGGGTGAGGTCACGCAGCTACCTCGGGGCGCCCGCCAACTCAGCCGCCGGTGGGGCGGCGCAGTCCGATCGGCGCCGGGCCTCGACCGATCGGGCTGCGGGGTGCTATGCTTGCGGCTGTGACGGAAGAGCTCTCCCGCGCGCCGACCCCTCGCCTGCTCGATCTGCCGAGACGTCACGCCGAGCCCGGGCGCGGGCAGCGGCGGTGCGCCGGCCCCGAGCGGAAGGGAGGACCGGCGCGGACTTGCCTGGCGTTCACCCTGCTCGTTCTGCTGACCCTCCTCTCCATGCCTGCGCCTGGCCGCGCCGCCAACGAGAGCTGCCCGGAGCCGACGGGCGTGACCCGCGAGGCGGTGCGGCAGGCGGTGCTCGGCTGGGCGCTCGTACGCTACAGCGAACTGGTGCGCGACGTGCGGGTGGTACGCGTGTGCGGTGAGTGGGCGTTGGCGGCACTGGTGCCGCGCGAGCGCGTGAACGGCGCTGCCGTGGTGCTGCGGTTCACGCCCGATGGATGGACCGTCGTGGCGGGGCCGGGTACTGCTTTCCCGCCGGAACGGCGGCCGCCGGGGGCGCCGGCCGCGCTCTTCGGGGACGACGAGCCGGGCACGCCCTGACCATCGCCCGCGACCCGCCGATACTGCACCCGGGAGCGTATGAGTGTCCGAACCGACGATCTGGCGGGCCGGCGAGAACGGCCCGCGCTTCGAACGCGTGCTCGTCGTGGTGGCGCACCCTGACGACTGCGAGGCGGCCTGCGCCGGGACCGTCCGCCGGCTGATCCTGGGCGGGAGCGCGGTCCACCTCGTCGTCGCCACCTCGGGTGACAAGGGCACGACCGATCCCGCGATGACGCCGGACCGCCTGGTCGCGCTGCGCGAGGCGGAGCAGCGGCGCGCCGGCGAGCGCCTCGGCCTCGCCTCGGTGACGTTCCTGCGCTACGGCGACGGTGAGCTGCCCGAGACGCCGGCCCTGCTGGGCGACCTGGTCAGGCAGATCCGGCGGCGGCAGCCCGACCTCGTCGTCTCGCACGACGGCGTGAACGTCTCGCCGCCCTACTTCTGCCACCGCGATCATCGCGCGCTTGGCCGCGCCGTGCTCGATGCCGTCTACCCCTCGGCGCGCGACACGCTCTACTTCCCCGAGCACCTGCGCGACGAGGGGCTGGCGACGTGGCGCGTCGAGGAGGTCTGGCTGTTCTCCACTACGGTACCCGACCTCTTCGTGGACGTCTCCCACACGATCGAGGACCGGCTCGCCGCGCGGCTCGAGCACACCACCCAGGTGCGCGACGCCGACGCCCTCCGCGAGCGCTACCTGACGCGGAGCGCCAGCCTCGGTGCGCCTCACGGTCTTGCCCACGCCGAGGCGTTCAAGCGCGTCTCCCTGGCGAACCGGTAGGCCGCGAGCTGTGACGGCGCCGACTGGATGGCGAGCACCGAGGCTAATGTCCGCTCGGTCGATCGGCTGAAGCCGGCGCGCAGGCCGGCCGCGGCCGGCCCATGCCGGGCCGACGCGGCGGGATCGTCCCGTCGTGCGCGCTTCAGCCGCCGACCGCATTCCCCCACATTAATTCCGCAACCTCCATCAGCCCGTCGACCGCACCCCCAAACCAAGTGGGCGACTCGCCTGGGCCAGCGCGAAGGGAGGTGGGAGCCGCCTGGAGCCGGCACGATCGGGCAGGTGACTGCCCCCGCCTACGCATTGACGGCGGCGGTGTAGTCGCGCCAGGCGGCGACCAGGTGGTGCCAGGTGCCCAGGCTGAAGAAGCGCACGCCGCGCTCGCGCCAGGCCCGCACGGCCTCCCCGCTCGGCGCATTCACGCCCACCACCCGCCCGGCGGCGAGCGTGCGCCGGACGATCTCGTCCACGGCCGCCTGGACCTCGGGCGTCTCCGGCCGGCCTGGATAGCCCATCGACTGCGCCAGGTCGGAGGCGCCGATGAAATAGACGTCAATCCCCTCGACCGCGAGGATGGCGTCGAGGTGGCGCAGCGCCGCCACGTCCTCGATCAGCGCCAGCGCCATCGTCTCGCGGTTCGCCGCCTCCGCGTACTCGGCCAGCGAGCCGCGCAGGCCGTAGTCGCCGGCGCGGGAGCCCGCCAAGCCGCGCCGGCCCAGCGGGTGGTACTTCACCGCCTGGACGAGCGCGCGCGCCTCGTCGGCGCTGCTCACCTGCGGCGCCATCACCCCCTGCACGCCCAGGTCGAGCACGCGCAGAATTTCGTGGGGCGCGTTGTGGGGCACCCGCGCCAGCGGGGTGACGCGGGTCGCCTCGGCCGCCCGCACCAGGTGCTCCATCGCCTCGTGGCCGAGGCTGCCGTGCTCGGCGTCGAGGAGCACGCAGTCGAACCCCGCCAGCCCGGCAAGATCGACCAGGACGGGCGCCGCCACCGGCACGATCGGGCCGGCGATGCAGCCGCCGGCCGTGAGCTTCGCCTTGGCCGTGTTGGTGCGCATGCTGGACCTCCTCTACAGCGGATCGCCCTGCGGTTGAGCAGGCAGGCCGCCGCGGCTCCGGGTAGAACTGCCCTAGCGAAGCCCCAGCACCCTGGCTAAACCTGGGTGGGGAAGGGAACGCGTCCGAGGACCATGAACGAGAGCGAGGCGCAGAAGAAGACACCGTCGTCGGCGGCGCGCCGCAGCGACTCGAGCCAGGCCGCCGCCTCGGCGGGCGTGATCGCGCCGGCCGCCTCGGCGCCGCGCGTGAGCATCGGGAACCCGAGCACCGTCTCGGCCGCCTGGTAGTCCCAGAGGAACGGCACCGGCGTCACCGCCACGTCCACCAAGCCTGCCTGCTTGAAGAGGCGCGGGAGCTGCCGGCCGATCCAGGGGCTGACGCTGCTGTCGCTGCGGAACGCCAGGAGACGGCGGGTGAGCGCCTGGTCGGGCAGGTCGATCACGAACGAGTCGAGGTCGGGCTCCGAGACGACGAGCCGGCCGCCGGGACGCACCACGCGCACCAGCTCGTGCAACGCTCCGGCCGGGTCCGCCAGGTGCATGAAGACGCGGCTCGCGCAGGCGGCGTCGAAGGTACCATCGGGGTAGTCGAGGCGGTGGGCGTCGCCGGCGACGAACTCCACCGCCACGCCGGCGGCCGTCGCCCGGCGCTGCGCCTCGTCGATCATCGGCTGGGAGAGGTCGACCCCGACCGCACGCCCGTTGCGGCCCACCCGCCGCGCCATCGCAATCGTGTCGTCACCGGTGCCGCAGCCGATCTCGATCACGCGTTCGCCGCGCCGCAGCGCCAGCGCGTCGAGGACGCGGCGGTTCAGCGCCTGCTCCGCCTCGAGCCCGCGCACCGAGTCGTAGTGGCGCACGAAAAAGCCCAGCTCGACCGCCGGGCCGGACCGCTCCGCCTCGCCTGACGCGATCCGCTCCATCCTCTGCACTCCAGGGTCGGCCGCCGCGCCGCATCGCGGGCGCGGCGGCCAACGATTTGCGCGGGCGCCGTCGTGGCCCCGCCGTCGACGCGAACCAGGGCGGGGCGGCGTCTGCGCCGGTCTAGTCGGCCACGGCGGGGGCGCGGTCGCCCGTCTTCACCACCGTGCGCCACTCCGGGTAGCCGGGATCGATCCCGCGCACGATGTCGTGGTAGAGGCGTTCGACGCGGCGGGTGATCGGGCCGATCTCGCCGGTGCCGACCGGGATGCGATCGACCGAGGTGATCGGCGTCACCTCGGCCGCCGTGCCGCAGAAAAGCACCTCATCGGCGACGTAGAGCTCGGTCCGGTCGACCTCGCGCTCGACCACGGGCACCCCCAGCGCCTCAGGCATCAGCCGCAGCAGCGTGTTGCGCGTGATGCTCTCGAGGATGCCGCTGGTGACCGCGGGTGTGATCGCGGTGCCGTCGCGCACGAGGAAGACGGCGGCGCCCGGCCCCTCGCTCACCTTGCCCTGCGTGTTGAGGATGATCGCGGCGTCGTAGCCGTTGACGCGCGCCTCCAGCTCGGCCAGCCGGTTGTTCTGGTAGTTCGACATGCTCTTGATGCGCGCGGGCATGACGTGGTCGGCGATCCGCTGCCAGGAGGGCACCCCGGCGCGCAGCGTCCGCCCCGTGAGCATGTGCGAGCGGAACGGGCGCGTCCAGATCAGCACGTGCGGCGCCGAATCGAGCGTGTCGCCGAACGAGCTATGCTCGAGTCCGGTGTAGAACGCCACCGGTCGGATGTAGGTGTCCCCCCGCAGGCCGTTGGCGCGGCAGAGCTCGACCGTCGCCTCGACCAGCGCGTCGACCGTGCACTCGACCGGCATGCGGCACATCTTCATCGACTCGACGAGCCGCCGCATGTGCTCGCGCAGCCGGAAGATGTACAGCTCCTCCCGCTCAGCGTTCCAGTAGGCCTTGATCCCCTCGAACACCGACATGCCGCCGGCCGCGCCCATGGCCGTCATATGGAGCGTCGCGTCACCCCATGGCGTCAGCCGCCCGTCGAGCCAGAGGTATTCTGGCGTGCGGCCGTCGGGGAAGAAGACGTTCTTCACGCGGCGACCTCCTTGACGGCGCGCAGCGCACCCTCGACCGCCTCGAGCGTGTCGGCGATCTCGCGCTCGCCGTGCACCGCCGAGACGTAGAACTTGAAGCCCGGCGTGTGGAAGAGACCGCGCTTGACCAGCTCGGTGCCGAACACCCAGCCGAGCCGCGTGTCGGCGTGGGCGGTGTCCTCGTGGCTGCGGATCGGGTGCTCGGTGAAGAACACCTGGAACACCGGCGGCTCGCCCACGACCTGCACCGGCAGCCCCGCCTGCCGCCCCAGCTCGGTCATCCCGTCCATGAGGCGGCGGCCGGTCGCGAAGATCCGCTCATGGGTGCCCGGCCTCTTCAGCTCCCGCAGCGTCGCCAGGCCAGCCACCGCCGCCACCGGATTGCCCGAGAGCGTGCCGCCGATCGCGGAGTGGGCACCCGTACCGCGGCGCGACGGGTCGGTCACCGAGACGATCTCGTGGCGGCCGCAGACGGCGGCCAGCGGGTAGCCGCCGCTGATCGCCTTGCCGTAGGTCGCCAGGTCGGGCACGACGCCGTAGTACTCCTGCGCGCCGCCGTAGGCGAGCCGGAACCCGGTCACCACCTCGTCGTAGACGAGCACGACGCCGTGGCGCTGTGTCGCGTCGCGGATCGCCTGGAGGAATCCCGGCGCCGGCCGGATGACGCGCTGGAGCGGCTCGAGGATCACGGCCGCCAGCGTGGCCGCGTTCGCCTCGATCATGCGCACCGCCGCGTCGGCGTCGTTGAACGGCGCGACGAACACCGTCTCCTGCACCGGCTCGGGGATGCCGCCCGACTCCGGCACGCGGCGGCCCTCGGGGCTCGCCGTCATGAGCGCGTAGTCGTGGACGCCGTGGAAGCCGCCGCTGAACTTCAGGACGTTCGGCCGGCCGGTGAAGGCGCGCGCCATGCGCAGCGCGTGAAAGGTCGCCTCAGTCCCGGTCGAGACGAACTTGACCGCCTCGCCGCAGGGCACCGCGTCGACGATCGTCTCGGCCAGCTCGATCGCCGGCTCGTTGAGGCCGTAGAACGTCGAGCCCTTCTCGATTTGCTGCTTCACCGCCTCGACCACGGCCGGGTGGGCGTGGCCGAGGATCAGCGGGCCGGAGCCCAGGACATAGTCGATGTACTCGTTGCCGTCGACGTCCCAGATGCGCGGCCCGCTGCCGCGCGCGACGACCATCGCCTGCTCACGCGGGAGCTGAAAGGTGCCGAATGTCGCGCCCGGCAGCACCCGCTCGGCGCGCGCGAACAGCTCGGCGTTGCGGCCACGCCGCACATCAACCGCTGCCATAACGTTCCCCCTCCTCGCCGGCCCGCCAGCCGGCGTCCAAGCCGACCTGCCTAG
>JBHOQZ010000704.1:0-1097 GCA_042408635.1 Chloroflexota bacterium | reverse complement strand
AGCACCGCGCCGACGACTGAACACTCACCGGATCGAGGTTGCCGATGGACCGTCCGTCACCGCCGCCCGCGCCGGCGCCGGACCCCGCCAAGCTCCAGGCGCTCGGGCCGCAGGTGACGTATCTGAGGGAGCTGACGGCGGCGCGGGAGGGTCCGGCGCACGACGGCCTGGTCCGGGTCGCGGATCGGGTCGTCCGCATCCGCCACTGCCAGGAGGGCAGCTTCATCTAGGCAACCCGGTCGACCCGCCGGAGTCGCCGACCGGGGTCTGGCAACTCGGCGGGCCGGCAACGACACGGAGGAGGAGGGGGACCGTGGCGACGACCGCCACCGATCCGCGCGTCCGCACCGCCGTCGAGCACTGGGCGCCGCGGTTCATCGCCAACGGCATCGACTACAACGACTTCGAGCGCACGCTCGCCCGCATCGGGCGCTGGGCGGACTGGTGCGCGGAGTGGATGCGCACCGCCAGGGTGCACGAGCGGCTGGCCGACGAGGCCGAGGCGCGAGGGAGCGACCCGAGCGTCGCCGAGGCGGCCGTGCGCGCCGCGCTCTGCCACCACTTCGGCAAGTTCCTGTTCTTCGAGGACCCGGACCTGGCGCTGGCGGCGCACGAGCGCATGCTCGCGAACTTCCGGCGCGCGGCGCCCCGGCTCGACCCGCCGGCCGAAAGGGTGACGATCCCCTTCGAGGGGGTCGGGGTGCCCGGCTACCTGCGGCGGCCGCTGATCCACCCGCCTTCGCCGGAGCGCGAGCGCCGGCTGCCGCCGCTGGTGGTCATCGTGCCCGGCCTCGACTCGACCAAGGAGGAGATGCATACCTTCGAGGCGCTCTTCCACCGGCGCGGGCTGGCGACGCTCGCCATCGACGGTCCGGGGCAGGGGGAGCTCGAGCGACGCCTCCCCATCCGGCCCGACTACGAGGCGGTGCTGACGGCGGTGGTCGAGTGGGCGCGCGGGCACGCGGACGTGGACGGAGAGCGCGTCGGCGCGGTCGGCGTGAGCCTGGGCGGCTACTACGTGGCGCGCGGCGCGGCGTACTCGCCGCTGCGCGCGGTCGCAGCCATCGCCGGCCCCTACGACTTCGCCGAGCATTGGG
>JBHOQZ010000703.1:0-4904 GCA_042408635.1 Chloroflexota bacterium | reverse complement strand
GTCACGCTGCTGGCGCGCACGCCGGCCGAGGCCGCCCGGCTGCGCGGGGACCGCGAGAACCGCCGCCACCTGCCCGGCGTCCCGCTCCCGCCCAGCCTGAAGCTCAGCGCCGACCTTCCCGAGGTGGTGGCCCGCGCCGGGCTCCTGCTGGTGGTCGTGCCCTCCCAGCGCATGCGCGAGGCGGCGCGCGCCCTGCGGCCGTTCCTACCGCCCAACTGCCTGATCGTCTCGGGCGCGAAGGGGCTCGAGATCGGCAGCGGTCGGCGCATGTCGGAGGTGCTGGCCGAGGAGCTGGGCGCGCCCGCGGGCGGGCACCCGCGCATCGTCGCGCTCTCGGGCCCGAACATCGCCCGCGAGGTGGTGGCCGGGTTGCCCACTGCCTCGGTCGTCTCGGCGCTCGAGGAAGCAGACGCGCGCGCTGCCCAGGAGGCGCTGGCGACACCGCGGCTGCGCCTCTACACCAACGCCGATCTGGTCGGCGTCGAGCTCGGCGGCGCGCTGAAGAACGTCATCGCGCTGGGCGCCGGCATCGGGGACGGCCTCGGCTACGGCGACAACGCCAAGGCCGCCTGGATGACGCGCGGCCTGGCCGAGATGGCGCGCCTGGGCGTCAGCATGGGCGCCAACCCGCTCACCTTCGCGGGGCTGAGCGGGCTGGGCGATCTGGCGGCGACCTGCGCCAGTCGCCACAGCCGCAACCGCCGCGTCGGGGAGCGGCTGGAGGCGATCCAGGCCGGCATGCGCGAGGTCGCCGAGGGCGTGCCGACGACGGTGGCGGCGCTCGCGCTGGCGGCGCGCTACAACGTCGAGCTGCCGATCGCCGAGCAGATGTACGCCGTGCTCTTCCGGGGCAAGGACCCGGCGGCGGGCGTGGCCGAGCTGATGCGCCGGGGCCGCAAGGACGAGCTCGAAGGCATCCGCCTCGGCCCCGCCCAGCTCACCTGACCCACCCGTGCCCCATGGGCGCTGTGGACCTGTCCACCTGCCCGGTCGGCCGGCTGAAGCCCGCGCGAAGCCGCGTCCGCCCGGCGGCCCGGGGGTGAACCCCCGGGCTGAGTTTGCGAAGCCCCCGGCGGGGGCTAGGACGACCGCGCGTGAGCCGGCTCCGTGTACCCGGCGGGCGGGGCTTCGCTGAATCAGCGCGGGGGTGATGGAGGTTGCGGTCATGGCGCGGGGATTCGCTCGGCGGGCCGATGGAGGTTGCGGAGTAAACGCAGGGGATGCGATCGGCGGGCTGAAGCCGGCGCCAAGGGACGATCCCGCCGCGTCCCGGCTTCAGCCGGCTCCCGCGTGCCCCACCCGCGAGCGGGGACCCGGCCGGCTGCAGCCGGCCGGCGGGAATGCCCGCACTCTGTCCGCACCGTGCATCAGCCGGCTGAGACGTGCCCGTCCCAGCCCCAGGAGGGGGCTTCGCACCCTCAGCCCGGGGTGAACCCCCATGCAACCAGGCGGACGGAACGCGGCGGCGCTGCTGTGGGCGGTGCTCGCGGCTCACCCCCGGGCGGCCGCGCGGCGCCCACGTGCCGGAAAACGTTCGCACCTTGCATCAGCCCGCCGACGGCAATGGACAGGTCAGCCCGCGCGCTCGTGGACGACGCGGCCGCCGATGATCGTCATGTCGGTGGGCACGTCGGGCAGCTCCTCCGGGTTCAGATCGAGGATCGGCGCGCCGATCACCGTCAGGTCGGCCAGCTTGCCCACCTCGATGCTGCCCTTGATGTCCTCGCTGAACTCCGCGTAGGCGCCGTGGAGGGTGTAGCAGCGGATCGCCTCGAGCAGCGTCACGCGCTCGTGCGGGCCGTGCACCTCGCCGGTCTGGCTGCGGCGCGTCACCGCCGCGCACAGCCCCCGCATCGGCTCGGCCGTCGACACCGGCGCGTCGCTCGAGAGCGCCACCGGGATCCCCTCGCGCAGGAAGCTCTTCACCGGCATCATCTGGCTGCCGCGCTCGTGACCGTAGTCGTGGACGTAGCCGTCGCCGTACTCCCAGATGAAGACCGCCTGCGCCACCGGGATGACGCCACCCGCCCGGATGCGCGCGCGCAGGTCGGGCATCGCCATGGCGCAGTGTTCGATCCGGTGGCGCGGGGAGGCGACGTAGGCCGGCGCGATGCCGGGCAGCCCGGTGCCGCCGCCGGCCAGGCCCATGCGGGCGCGGTCGAGCATGGCCGCCTCCTGGCCGATCAGCACCATCTCGATGCCGCGGTCGCCCACGGCGTGGGCGGTGACCGGGAAGCCGAGTCGGTTGGCCCGGATGTAGGAGCGGTTGACCTCCTCCTGCGGCCAGATGATGATCCCGTAGTTCTCGGGGTCGATCGCGTAGGGCTGGCGGGTGCCGCTGGTCGGCCCGCTGCTGCTGCCGTCGGCGAACAGCTTGTAGTGGCCGGTGCGGAAGCTCAGGTCGCCCTTGAGGAAGTAGGCGGGCCCGCCCTCGTCGGGCAGCAGGTGCTCATCGCCCACCTTCGAGAGCACGGAGAAGACGCGCAGCGGCAGCCCGTCGGCGCGGTGCCACGCCTCGATCCGGTCGAGCGGGGCCGGGTGGCCCATCTCGTGGGCGGAGGTGTAGCCCATGCGCATGAGCAGCTCGCTGCCGAGCTTCCAGTCGGCGCGCATCTCCTCCGGGCTCTGAGCCGACACCCGGCGGATCGGGTGGGCCGCCGTCTCGCGCAGCACGCCGATCGGCCGGCCGCGCTCGTCGCGGTCGATCTGGCCGCCCTGGGGATCGGGCGTGCGCTCGTCGATCTCGGCCAGGCGCAGCGCCAGCGAGTTCACCGCCGAGATGTGGCCGCAGGCGCGCACCAGCACGACTGGGTGATCGGGCGCGACCGCATCGAGGTCGTCGCGCGTTGGGTGGCGCCGCTCGGCGAGCTTGAGGTGGTTGTAGCCGCGGCCGTAGATCCAGGTGCCGGGCGGCTGCCGGCGCGCCGCCGCGCCGATCAGCGCCTTGATCTGCTCGATGCTCTTGACCTCAGGCCACTTGAGGTTGATGCTGCGCGCGAACGCGCCGACGCCCGCCACATGGCAGTGCGCCTCGATCAGGCCGGGCAGGAGCGTGCGGCCGCGCAGGCTGACCACGCGTGTCTTCGGCCCGCGCCACGCCTCGGCGCCCGCCGCATCGCCCACGTAGACGATACGGTCGCCCCGCACCGCCACCGCCTCGACGATCCGGTTCTGCGGATCGACCGTGACCACCGGGCCACCGCTCAGGATCAGATCGGCTGCTGGCATCGCACTCTCCTCGTCGCTCCCTCCGCCGCCCGAACCGATCGGGGCGGCCGCCGCCCACGCGTGTGCCCGGCGCCGCCCCACTCTAGCAAGCCGCCGCGCCCGCGGCAACCAGGCGCTACTGAGCCAGCCAGACCCGGTGCATGTAGGTCAGGCCGTCGCGGATGCCGAGGTTGGGCCAGCCCTGGACGCGCTTGCTGAGCGCGAGCAGGTCGGGCATGTAGTAGATCGGGATGACCGGCACGTCGTCGTAGACGATCTGCTGGAACTTCCAGTAGGCCGCCACGCGCTTCGCCTCGTCCAGCTCGGTGCGCCCCTGCGCCAGCAACTGGTCGACCTCGGGGTTGCTGTAGGCGAAGTGGTTGACGGAGCCGCCGGTGGCGAACTCGGCCGTCTTGTCGGGGTCGGGCGCGGTGATGCGCCAGCCGCTGCGCGTGTCGTAGTCACCCGGGCGCAGGTTGCCGCGCTGGAGGTAGACCGACCACTCCTGCACATCGACCGTCACGTCGGCGCCGAGGCGCTTCCAGTACTGCTGTACCGCCGTGGCGATCTGCTCGCGCGTCGGGTTGCCCTTGTCGACCATGAAGCTGAAGGCGAAGCGCTGCCCGTCCTTCACGCGCACCCCATCGGGCCCGAGCGTCCAACCCGCCTCGTCGAGGAGCTGCTTGGCGCGCTCGGGGTCATACGGGTAGGGCTTGAGGTCACGGTTGAAGTAGGGGCCGAACACGGTGGCGAGCACGCTCGAGGCGAGCGTGGCGTCGCCCTGCAGGATCTGCTTGACGATCGTCTCGCGGTCGAGGCCGTAGGCGAGCGCCTGACGGACGCGCTTGTCCTGGAAGAGCGGCCGGCTGTTGTTCAGGAAGACGTAGAAGGTGTTGGGCTGCTCGATGGTCAGGAAGGTGAGATTCTGGGCGCCGCGCAGGGCGTCCTTGTTCTGCGGCTCGATCTGGGCCAGGTCGAGCTCACCGGTGCGGAGCTGCGCCACCACCTGGTTGATGTCGGGCACGACCTTGAAGACGATCTGGTCGAGGTAGGGCCGGCCCTCGAAGTAGGCGTCGTTTGCCTCCAGCACGAAGCGGTCGCCCTTCACCTGCTCCTTGAACTTGAACGGCCCGGTGCCGATCGGCCGCTGCACGTACTCGGGGATCTCGTTGAAGTTCTTCCCCTCGAGCAGGTGCTTGGGCACGATGGCGATGTTGTAGGCGAGGATGGTCGGCAGCGAGGGGATCGGCTGGCTCGACTTGATCCTGACCGTGGTCGGGTCGACGATCTCGACCCCGGTGATGCCGCTGAGCTGCGAGCGGAAGAGGGCGTTGCTCGCCGGGTCGATGATCGTCTCGATCGTGAACTTCACGTCGTCGGCGGTGAACGGCTTGCCGTCGTGCCAGGTCACGCCCTGGCGCAGCTTGAACTCCCAGGCGAGGCCGCCGTCCACGCTCTTCCACTCGGTCGCCAGGTCGGGCGCGGGCGAGAGGTCCTTCTCGCTGAACTTCGTTAGCGTGTCGTAGAGCGGCTTGGCGGCGAGCGTCGTCGGGAGCTGGCCCGGCCAGGTGATCGGGTTCATCGTGGCGTCGCCCAGGATCGCCAGCCGGAAGGTGCCGCCGCGGCGCGGTTGCCCCGCGGCCGCCTGGCTGCCCGAAGCGGCGGCGGGCGAGGTCGCCGGCGCGGCGGCCGGTGCG